>JAFSWT010000089.1 GCA_017444395.1 Schwartzia sp. (in: firmicutes)
GCGGCGAGCGGCAGCGGGCGTGGATTGCGATGGCGCTGGCCCAGCAGCCGCAAATCCTGCTGCTGGACGAGCCGACGACTTATCTTGACATCGGCCATCAGCTGGAGGTCCTGAACATTGTAGACGAGATCAACCGCGACTACAAGATGACAGTGGTGATGGTGCTGCACGACATCAACCACGCGCTGCAGTATTCGGATGAGATCGTGGTCATCAAGAATCAGGGGGTGTTCGCCCACGGCACGCCGAAGGAAATCCTGACCGTCGATATGCTGGCGCGGGTCTTCGGCGTCCGGGCCGATATTTTCGTGAATTCCCAGGGAATCTCGGTGCTATCGCCGGTGTCGCTGGTGGAGGACGAGGACGGGAAAGGGGCGGCGGCGCATGATTGAGATCAGGAACCTCCGCAAGACGTTTCCCCATAAGGACGCGCAGAACAAGGCGGCGGAGAAGGTGGCGGTGGACGGGCTGTCGCTGACCATCGGCACCGGGGAGATCTTCGGCCTTTTGGGGCCGAACGGCGCCGGCAAGACGACGACGATCCGGATGCTGACGATGCTGACGCGGCCCACCAGCGGCGAGATTCTCTACGACGGCAAGCGGGTGGACAATGCCGATGACGTGCTGGACATCAAGCAGATGATCGGCGTCGTGCCCCAGAATCTGAATTTCGATCAGGATCTGACGGTGGGGGAGAACCTCGAGCTCCATGCGCGGCTGTACCACATGGGGCGGGCCGAGCGGGAGGCGCGAATCGCCGAGCTGCTGGAGTACGTGGAGCTTTCCGGCGTCATCAACGACGGCGTGCGGCGGCTTTCCGGCGGCATGAAGCGGCGGCTTCTGATTGCCCGCGCTTTGATTCACCATCCGGAAATCCTGTTTCTCGACGAGCCGACGGTGGCCCTCGATCCGCAGGTGCGCTGGCGGATCTGGGAACTGGTGCGCCGCCTGGCCGATGACGGCGCCACGGTGCTGATCACGACGCACTACATCGAGGAAGCGGAGGAGCTTTGCGACCGCGTGGCCATCATGAACAAGGGAAAGCTCATCGCCGTGGATACGCCGAAGAACTTCATCTCGCGCCTCGGCCGCTTCGTGGTCGAGTGGCGGGACGGGGCCCGGCGGGAGTTCCGGCTCTTCGACACGCGGGAGGACGCGGGGCATTTCATCAGCACGCTGGACACGGCGGCCTCGGTGCGCGAGTCGAACCTGGAGGACGTTTTCATCGAGCTGACGGGCAGGAAGGAGGGGTTATGAAGTGCTGGCCGACATCTGGACGGTATTCTGGCGCGACTGGGTGGTGCTGAAGCACCGGCTGACCGCGTTCATCCTCTCCCGCATGGTGGCGCCGCTTTTGTATCTCGTGGCCTTCGGCTGGGGCCTGGGGCGCAATATCCAGCCCACCGGCGGCGGCTCCTACATTGATTTCCTGGTGCCCGGCATCCTGGCGCTGAACTCCATGAACATCAGCTTCAACAGCGTGACGCCGGTGCATGCCGAGCGCGTGTATCACAAGAGCATCGAGGAGTACATCACGGCGCCGCTGCGCCCGTTTGCCTATGTCGTGGGCAAGGTGCTGGCGGCGGTGCTGCGGGGACTGATTTCCTCGGCCATCATCGTCGTATTGGCTTACGCTTTCGGGGCGAATTTCACCATCACGCCGCTGTTCGTGCTGGTGCTGGTGCTGAACTGCGCCGTCTTCGCCGGCATCGGCTTTGCGGCGGCAATGTACCTCGGCACCTATGAGCAGATGGGACAGGTCAATACCTACATCCTGCTGCCGATGTCATTCCTCTGCGGCACCTTCTTTTCCACCCGGGCGCTGCCCGACGGCCTGCGCATCGCCATCGAGTGCCTGCCGCTGACGCATACCAGCTATCTCTTGCGGGGCATCGGCAGCGGCGCCGGCGTCTCGCTGGCCTCCGTCGCCGTCCTGGCCGCCTATCTGGTGGCGGTGCTGTACATCAGCGGCCGGGCCTTCGTGAATCTGCGGCGGTAAAAAAATACGAAAAATTTTTTCGCCGGTTCAGAAAAGAAAAATCCCCGCATTCCTACAGAAATGAAGGGCGCGGGGATTGTTTCATAAATGAACGGATTTTAGCGATGAAAATTTCTTTCAATTAGGCTATTGCATTCTGCCAAAGGTGTGCTATACTAGCGTTAGATTCACTTTTTCGGCCGGGGCGGTTTTGAGGAAACGTGGACACTCAAACGGGGCTCCTGCCTGGAATCCGTGAATCTTCCGCATTCACTTCTATTATCTAAGGAGGAGTTATCCATGAAGAAAACCCTTGTTTCCGCTTTGACCAGCGCGCTGGTCATCGGCGCCGCTTCCACCACGTTTGCGGCCGCCAACCCGTTCGAGGATGTCCCGGCCGACCACTGGGCCTATGACGCGGTAGCGCAGCTGGCTGCCGACGGCGTCATCGAAGGCTACGGCGACGGCACCTACCGTGGCGATCAGGAGATCACCCGCTATGAGATGGCCCAGATGGTGGCCCGCGCTATGGCGAAGAACAACGTCTCCGGCGCCGACAAGGCCATGATCGACAAGCTGGCCGCCGAGTTCGCCGATGAGCTCAAGAGCCTCGGTGTTCGCGTTGCCGCTCTCGAGAAGAAAGTGGACAACGTCAAGTGGACCGGCACCGTTCGCTATCGTTACTGGAACGAGCACCATGAGGGCATTCCCCACAACAACGCCAACTATGTTACGTTCCGTCTCGAGCCGGAAGCCCGCATCAACAAGCACTGGACCGGCCATGCCCGCATCGACTACAGCGTCGATATGAACAGCGCCCGCAACGCCACCAACGGTGACATCGCCGAGGACGCCGATAAGGATTTCCGCGTTGAGCGCGCCTGGGTGCAGGGCGAGTACGGCAACACCCAGATCCTGCTCGGTAAACTGCCGTACATCACCAACGTGGACGGCGGTATGATCATGGATGACAACGTGGCCGGCGGTCAGATCACCTTCGGCAACAAAAACATCAAGGCGACCGTCACCCTGGGCCGCGCCAACCATGACGCCGACGAGCGCGATTACGCCAGCGCCTGGAACGGCGAAAACGCCACTTCCAGCTATCAGGCCATCGAAATCTACAACGACCGCGAGGAGAACAAGTTCACCTGGGGTCTCGGCTTCCATCGCTTCGCCAACAAGACGCAGTACAATATGTCGTATGGCGATGGCAAGAAATCCGCTACTATCTGGGAAATCGGCCTCGGCTACAAGTTCGATAAGAACATCGCCCTGAACGGCGCTTACGCCTGGAACAACTCGCCGTCCTCCAGCGTGGTCGGCAGCGCCAACAAGCGCGCTTACAGCGTCGAGCTCGATTACAAGGGTGCCGATGCGGCAGACAAGGGCTCCTTCGGCATCTTCGCCGCCTATCGTCATCTGGGCTACACCGCCGTCTGGCTGCCGACTTACGACGCCATCGCCGATGGCCAGAAGGGCTGGGAGTTCGGCGTGGACTACGTCCCGATGAAGAACGTCATGGCCACGGTCAAGTACTTCCGCGGCAAGGACATCTACGCGGACACCGCCTCCAAGCTGTTCACCGAGATCAATTTCTTCTTCTGATACGCGCCTCAATCAAAAAAGCCCCCGCTACGTGCGGGGGCTTTTTGACCGACGAGAAACCGTCGATTACTTCTTGGCTTCGCCGAACCACTTCTTGTAGATCTTGTCGTACTCGCCGTTTTCATGCAGCTTCTTGAGGGCGGCGTTGACTTCCTTCTGGAGGTCGGGGTTCTTCTTGGACATGGCCATGCCGTAGTCCTCGGAGGTCAGGAGCTCGTCCAGGGCGCGAACATCCTTGACGCCGCTCTTGGCGATGTAGTAATCGTTGACCGGTCGGTCGTTGACGACGGCGTCAACGCCGCCCGCCTTGAGCTCCATGAAGGTATCGGCGGAGCTGTTGAGCTCCTTGACCTCGACACCATTGATCTTGCGGACTTCCTTGGCGCTGGTGGTGCCGATCTGGACGGCGACCTTCTTGCCGGCGAGGTCAGAGAACTTCTTGATGGCGGTGTTGTCCTTCTTGACGATGATGGTCAGACCCGACTTGTAGTACGGATCGGAGAAGTTCACCTTCTGCTTGCGCTCGTCGTTGATGGTCATGCCGGAGATGATGAGGTCGAGGTTACCCGACTCCAGGGCCGGAATCAGCCCATCGAAGTTGATGTTCTGGATGTCGGCCTTGTAGCCCATTTCCTTGGCGACGGCCCGGATGAGGTCCATATCGAAGCCCTCGTACTCCTTGCCGTTGACATCCTGGAACTCGAAGGGCGCGAAATCGGCGTTGGTGCCGACGCGCAGGACCTTTGCCGAGCCGCCGGAGCCGCCGGAGGAGGCTGGCTTCTTGTCGCCGCCGCCGCAACCGGCCGCCAGGACCGTCAGCGAAAGCAACGCTGCCATACAGATGAGCATGAGTTTCTTCATTTTTCGTTACCCCTTTTCCTTGTTTAGATACTTTGAAGCGAACCGAAAAGACGGTCCGCAGAATGATTGCGGTTAGAAGAAAAGCCCGGAACACTCCGGGCTTTTCGCTTGGATGAATTCGCGTATGGAATGACAAAAGCGTCAGTACATACCTCTCCGCTTGTTGAAGCAATCACGGCAATAGACCGGGCGTTCATCCTTCGGCTCAAACGGCACCTGGGTCTCGCGGCCGCACTCGGCGCAGACGACCGTGTACATCTGCCGCTCACCCCGCGCACCACCATCGCGATCCCGACGGCGCTTGTCGCGGCAGTCACGGCAGCGAACCGGCTCGTTCTCGAAGCCCTTCTCTGCATAAAATTCCTGTTCGCCTGCGCTAAAGATGAAATCTTTGCCACAGTCCTTGCATACCAACGTTTTGTCTTGGAACTCCATGAAATAAATCCCCTCACCTTTTACAAAAACATTCATCCGTCAAACGGACACATCAACCAGGTTCCCCAGGTTCGGGTCAAGGCTCCCGGTGATGTCATCGAGCAGCTCTTCCATCCCGGCGGCTGACATGTCCATAGCCGCTTCCATCGCTTTCAGCCCCAGAGCCTGCATTGCCTGCGCCTGATGCATATCAACGCTGTAAGCCGCGATGCTCATCTCCATGAAACCCACTCCTTCCCCCAGTGTACCGGCTTAGGCTCTATTATAGATGATGAAAACAGGATTGTCAAAGGAAACCGTAGTTTTTTGCTCTATCGGAACGATTTTTTTTTGCTGTATGGAGCATTCGTCTCATTTCTTGCCCGGCGTCGGGGCTTTGGGAACGGGGGATTTTGCCTTTGTCGTCAGGGCGGCCAGCTGCTCCGTGACCCGCTCTACAGGGATGGAGGCCAGGCAGTCCAGTCCCTTGGGGCAGGCGCGCTTCCAGCAGTAGCGGCAGGGGCGCGTTACCTCGATGGCGTTTTGGGACTGGTCGTAAGGGCCGTTGCGATTGGCGTCGGTGGGGCCCATAATCATGACTGTGGGCACTCGCAGACCGGCGGCGAGATGGACCGGACCGGTGTCACCACCCACCGTGACAGCGGCATTGCTGAGGATGGCGGCGAGCTGTCGGAGCGAGGTGCGGCCGGTCAGGTTCACCGGCGGCAGTTTCGCCTGGGCCTCGATTTCGGCGGCGCGGTTCTCATCGACGGGGCCGCCGCCGACCAGGACGGGAATGAGTTCCTGGTCATAAAGCCAATCGGCGAGGGCGGCAAAGGATTTCGCCGGCCAACGCTTGTTGGGCCAATTCGCCCCTGGTACGAGGACCGCGTAGCGCGCCCCCTGGGGGACGCCGCCCTGTTCCAGAATCCTGATGGCCAGCGTCTGCTCCCGCTCGGAAAGCACGACCGGGAAGACCACTTTGTCCACGCGGCAGCCAATGGCCCGGGCCACGTCCAGATAACGCTCGACGATATGGCCTTTGGCGTGGGGGCCAATCACCGGGTGGCTGATATGGTCGGAGAGCTCCCGCATATTGCAGGTGCCGAGCCGTCGCGGCGCCCCGGAGAACCAGGCAATGGCCGCGGATTTCCCCAGACCCTGGAGGTCCAGCGCGATATCAAAGCGGCCCGCCCGGAGCCGGCGCCGGAAGGGGCCGAAGTTCCGGACAAAGCCGCCCAGGGATTCCTTGAATTTCTTTTTTTCAAACAGCAGGATGTCGTCGATGTACGGATTGCCCTCGAGGAGTTCCCGTGCCGGCGGCTCCACGACCCAAGTGGTCCGGGCCTCGGGAAACGTCTCCTTGATGGCGTGGGACACCGGCAGGGCATGAATCACGTCGCCGATGGCACTGAGCTTGATGATGAGAATGTTCATAGCGTCTTCTTTCTGTTGTCCGGACAGGGCGTCAGCATTCCCGTATCCGGTCGATGATGTTCGTGGTGGAGCGGCCCGCCACCAGGTCAATGAAGGCGACACGGCCGCCGTATCGCTGGACGATGGCCGCCTCGGGCAGGGTGTCCAGGGTGTAGTCGCCGCCTTTGACGTAGACGTCGGGCTTCACCAGGGCGATGAGCTCGGCGGCGGTGGGTTCGTCGAAAATCGTCACCGCGTCCACGGCGCGCAGCCCCCCCAGTACCTCGGCCCGGTCCGTCTCCGGATTCACCGGCCGTGACGGGCCCTTGAGACGGCGTACTGATTCGTCGCTGTTGAGGCCGACGATCAGGACGTCGCCCTCGGCCCGGGCTGCTGTGAGATACCGCACATGGCCGGCGTGCAGGATGTCAAAGCAGCCGTTGGTGAAGACGATGCGCCGGCCGCCGGCCCGCAGGATATCGCAGTAGGCTTCGATATGAGAACGGGAAATCAGCATGGGTTTCCTCCGCTTCTTCAGGAAATCATTGTCATTCGCCGGCCGCTGCGCCGAGCTTTCGCACCGCCGCCGTCAACTCATCCCGGCTCACAGTGGCGGTACCCATCTTTCGCACGGCGATGCCGGAGGCGACGTTGGAAAGCCAGGCCGCCTGCCGCGGCGATGCCTGGGCCGCCAGCGCCAGGATCACGGCCGCCACGCAGGTATCGCCGGCGCCGGACACGTCATAGACCTCGCTCTTGTCCGCCACCGGGATATCGGTGACGGTACCGTCGGCCTCGAAGAGTGTCATGCCCTTCTCGCCGCGGGTTATCAGCACGCCCCGGGCGTCCAGCTCCTGAAGCAGTGCCCGGCCCGCCCGGCGCAGGTCATCCTCGGTGCGGAGCGTTTCTCCCATGGCGGTGGCCAGCTCGGTATCGTTCTGCTTGACGAAATCGACGCCGGCATAGCGGCGGATGGCGTAGCGCGAGTCCACGATGGTCACCACGCCCCGCGCCCGGGCAGCGTCGAGAACTTTCCGCCGGAGGCCCTCGGTGACCACAGCCCCGCCGTAGTCGGAGAGGACGAGGCCGTCGAGGGCTGGCAGTTCGCTTTCGATGTAATGCCAAAGCGCCGCTTCCTTTTCCGGGGACAGCGGCTCCCGGCTCTCCCGGTCCACCCGCACGATCTGCTGGCTCACCGTCTCGCGGCCGCCGGCGATGATGCGCGTCTTTGACGTTGTGGGCCGGGCCGCGTCGCCGATGAGACCGTCTGTTGCGGCGCCGTTTTTCTCCAGAATGGCCCGGAGCCCGTCCGCCGTCGCGTCCTCGCCGACGATGCCTACCGCCAGCGACTGACCGCCCAGCGTCGCCACGTTGTTCACCACGTTGGCGGCGCCGCCGGCCACCACGCGCTCCCCGGCGTGCTGTAGCACCAGCACCGGCGCCTCCCGCGAGATGCGCTCAATGCGCCCGTCGAGATAGACGTCGGCAATCATATCCCCGATTACCAGGATGCGCCGCCCCACCAGGCGGTCCAGCAAAGCCAGCCGTTCTTCCGTCAGTGTCATCGTGTTCTCCCTTTACCACGGCGTGAATTGCAGCGAAAAATGCCAGGAATTGCGTTTGGCCCGGTAGCGGAAAATGGCCTGAGCGCAGTGCATATCGTGGAACCAGTAGTAATCCACGTCCTCCTGCCGTCCCCGGGCGGCGTCGTAAGCCTGACCGATGACGAGACGGTCGCGGTCGGTGAAAGCCCAGGAAACGCCGAAGGACAGCTTCTTGGAGTAGTCATCCCGGTTGTAGGCAAACAGGGAATTTTGCGTCGTCGCTTTGGAATAATGGTAGCCGACATAGGCCGTCACATTCGGCCCGAAATCCCGGAGCAGTGTGGTGTCAAAGGTCAGGCCCTTGACATCCGAATGGTCGTAGCTCTCTTTGGTGATCTCGTAGCCCACGCCCAGCAGCAGGTGCCAGTTGCGGTCGAAGTTGATGGGGTCGTGCCAGAGATTGAACTTGTAATTCTGATGGGTACTTTCGACGCCCTTCTTCCAGCGGCCGGCTTCGGCGCGGAACTGGTAGTTCAGTGGCCAGTGGCCGACGCGGTTGTTGTACTGGTAGATGAACGTGGGCTTCTTCTTCACCCACTGGTTGTCGCTGTCATGATAATGGCCGTACTGCACCGAGAAATAGTTGCCGCCGTTGGACCAGTCGATGCCGTAGATGTTCTTGGCGTTGATGCGGCTGTAGTATTTGAGGTCGGCGTAAGCCTCGACGCGGGGCGTCAGGTCGTAGGAGAAGCGGTAGGCGATCCAGGCGCCGTTGTCACTGTCGTAGCCCGCCCGGGGATAGCGCGGCTTCCGTTCGGCCTTGCTGATGTCGGAACGATACAGTGCCCGGGTGTAGATCACCTTGTTCTTCACCCAGAACTTCGCCTGATGGACCAGAATTTCCTTGCCGGGATAAAGTTCGATGAGGTCGCCGCTGACCCGGTAATCGGGCAGCTTGGCGCCGCATTTCGTCTCGTAACCGTCGTAGATCAGCACTTTCTCCGGGAAAAGCTCGATGCGCCGTCCGGCGATGTAAAAGGGACCGTACTTCCCCTTCACGTCCTCCATCTTGCCCTGCTGGGTCCCGTAGTTATAGACGATGCGGTAGCCGTCCAGCATGGCGTGGGGCTGCTTTTCCGTCATCTGCGTCATCCGGGCCTGCCCGTCGATCTGGACTTCCTGCTTCGTCAGGTTGCCCCGGGCCTCCTCGGTCTCGAAGCGTTTGGCGTCGAGCCGGGTAATGCGCACCGCGCCCTTGGCATAGACATCGCCGGTGTTCTGATCGTAGAACATATCCTCGCCTTCGATGGCCACCGGCAGGCGTTGCGGGTCGATGGGTCCCGATACGTTCTTCTGCATCACCGCGGCGTCCTTCGCCAGCTGCACCTGGTCAGGCGTCAGACGGTTCTCCCGGGCGTTGCGGCGGGCGTTCTCGATGTAGTCCAATATCTCGATGTCGGAATTCAAATCGTCCGACTCATAGTAAGCGGAAGCCGTCCCGGGCAGCGTCAGCAGTGTCGCCAGGCAAAACCCTCCGATGCCAAGGGCCCGTTTCGTCCATTTTCGCAAAGCTATCATTTTTTCCCGTCCCCATTTCCGGCCAGGGAGCGCCGTCGTCATTCCTTTCGCCGGGCGGCGTTCCTGAAATTCGAGATTTTGTACCTACTATACTACAACATTGCGGCGGTTCGCGCAATGCAAAAAGCGAGAAAAATGAAGACGTCGTCGGAAAAAATGGTCACCGGGCCCGTCGAACCGGGGAAAAATCCCTGACTTTCCCTTTGGCTAAACTTTTGGTATAATAGACAAAATGCCGGGGGACCGGCGTGGGAAAAAGACAATGACAGGCGGGGCGGTAGTCCCGCGGGGAAGTGTGGGAGAGCATGAGAAAACTGTTTCGGATAGTGGCGCTGACCGTCCTCCTGTGTCTGGGGAGCGCGGTTTGCCTGGCGGAAACACTGGATCTGGCGGACGCGGATTTCCACTTCGTGGACGCTCGGGGCGAGACCGGTTACTACGTGGATATGCAGTCGGTGCAGTTCCATAACGACCATGAGGTCACGGCCCGGGTGGAAATCGTGCGGGCGGACATCGACCGCCTCTACCTTTACACCGCCCGATTCGACCGGGTGAAGCGGCTGTATCAGATTCTGCGGTCTACGGTGGCCACCTATGCCACCAAGGAAATCGCCGGTGGCTCCGGCGCACCGTCCAGGGTGACGGCTTACGCCGCTGGTTCCCCTATGGAAGCGGTGGTGGAGTACATCTTTTCGCCGGCCCCCTGAGAACGGTGGCCGGCGGCCCGGGTGAAGCCCCGGGCTTTTGCTTTTTGCGGCGCTGCGGGGAAAGAGGGGGGGCGGCTGAATGACAACCGATTGGCAAACGTATATTGATAAAGCGGAGCGGACGCACCGGCTGACAGAGGCGGAGCTGACGGCACTGCTGGCGGAGCCGGCGGCGGAAGAGACGATGGCGGCGGCGGCCAACCGGGTGCGCGCGGCCTTCGTTGGCGACGCCGTCCACCTGCGGGGGCTCATTGAGTTCTCTTCTTTCTGCCGGCGGAACTGCCATTATTGTGGCTTGCGACAAGAGAATAAACAGGCCGGTCGCTACCGCCTGGCGCCGGAGGAAATCGTGGCCCTGGCGGAAAAGGCGAAGGGATACGGTTATCACACCGTGGTCCTGCAATCCGGCGAAGACACCTGGTTCACGGCAAAGCGGCTGGCGGACATCGTAACGGCCATCAAGCGGCTGGACGTGGCTGTGACCCTCTCGGTGGGGGAACGTCCTCTTGCGGACTACCGCGCCTGGCGGGAAGCCGGGGCGGATCGTTTCCTGCTGCGGATTGAGACGACGGATCGGGCCCTTTACGAGCGCCTTCACCCCGGCATGGATTTTGACGAGCGGCGGCGCTGCCTGCGCGACCTGAAAAGCCTCGGCTACGAGGTCGGCACCGGCTGTCTGGTGGGGCTGCCGGGACAGACGGTGGAATCGCTGGCGCGGGATGTGTTGTTCTTCCAAAGCATTGACGCCGATATGGTGGGCATCGGCCCCCTGATACCCAACGACGATATGCCGCTGGGCGGCACCGCCCCCGGCGATATGGGCCTCGTCCGGCGGCTGGTGGCGGCCATCCGCTTGTTGCTGCCGGAGGCGAATATTCCGGCCACGACGGCAATGGAGACGTTGTCACCGGGTGCCCGGGAACGCATCCTGCAATCCGGGGCCAACGTCGTCATGCCCAACGTGACCGAGGGTGAGGCCCGGCAGCTCTACGCCCTCTATCCCGGCAAAGCCTGCGTCGCTGACACCCCGGAGGAATGTCGGGATTGCATGACGCTCCGCATTCGGGCATTGGGTCGTTCCATTGGAACGGATAAGGGATTTCGCCGCCACCGGGCGCCGGAAGCGACGTAAAGGTCGGTTTTCCGTTCAGCAAAGGGAGCGTTTGCAGACTTTTTACAGACGGGTTATCTATACTCGCGGGCAGAGAGATATACCAATAACAAGGTTTTTCACCGCGAGTACATACAGAGAGCGTAAGAGATTTACTTCGCTTCGCTCGTAAATTCTAACGCTCTCTAGTATATCATTCCCATAGGCATATCGCTTCGTTTCGCGGGATATTTCCACAGGAGGAGAGACACGAGGGGTGCGGGTTTCAATTTTGGCCAGCGGTAGCAAGGGCAACGCGGCGTTCATTGAAATGGACGGGCGGCGGCTTCTGGTGGATGTGGGCATCGGGGTGCGACGGCTCAAGAAGGGGCTGGCGTCTCTGGCGGTAGTGCCGGAGTCACTGGACGCGGTCCTCATCACTCATGAGCACAGCGACCATATCCGGGGGCTGGCGGCGCTGCTGCGGGCCTGTCCACTGCCCGTCTATTCCCGGCCGGCGACGTTGCGGGCATTGGCCCGCGCAGGCCTGCCACCGGATTGCCTGCACGTGGTACACGACGAGCTGACGTTGGGTGGGGTACGGGTGACGGCCTTTTCCCTGTCTCACGATGCCGCTGACCCGGTGGGCTATACCATACGCGGCAGTCGTCGGTGCACGGTGGCGACGGACCTCGGCTTCGTCACCGGGGCGGTGCAGTCGGCTATTGAGGGGGCGGACGCGCTGGTGCTGGAGGCCAATCACGACCCGGCGCTGCTGCGGCAGGGGAGCTATCCCTGGCCTTTGCAGCAAAGAATCCTGGGGAACCGGGGCCACCTGGCCAACAGCGAGGCCGCCTGGGCGCTGGCCCGGATGAAGAAGCGGCCGGCAAAGGTTTTCCTGGCGCATCTGAGCGCCGAGAACAACCGCCCGGAGTTGGCCGGGGATACGGTGCGCGGTATCCTGCATGATCAGGGAATCCCGCTGGCGGATATGGATATCGCTCTCGCCCGCCAGGATGAGATTGTCAGTTTGTGAGCGGCCTGATGCCCGATGGTGGGAACCGGGGCGTTTTTTATCAAGATCAACGGACAGGAGGAAACGATGATGGAGTTTTTACAGAGGCACTGGAAAAAGACGATGGGCGCTTTTCTGGCGCTTTGCGTGACCGGAGCGGTCCTTTTCGCCGGCTGTACCGACAGCAACGCCCGGGAGTCGGCGCCGGCCAATATCCCGGAGACGTCGCGGCCGGCGGAGGCGCCGAAGCTGTCGGCGGCCCGCAATACGCCGGTGGTCCGGGTGGCGGAGACCGTAGGCCCGGCCATTGTCGGCATCACCAACAAGGCGGTGGCCCGGGACTGGTTTGACAACCTGATTCCCCAGGAGGGCTTTGGCTCCGGCGTCATCTTCCGCAACGACGGCTATGTCGTCACCAATAATCACGTCGTGGCCGGGGCCCGGGAGATCCTGGTCTCCCTTTCGGACGGCCGCACGATGAAGGGCAAGCTGGTGGGCGCGGACGAGATTACCGACATCGCCGTGGTGAAGATTGACGGTGATAATCTGCCGACGGCGGCCTTCGGCAATTCCGATGATGTGGTGGTGGGCGAGCCCGCCATCGCCATTGGCAACCCGATGGGCCTCGAGTTCCAGGGCAGCGTGACCGCCGGTGTCATCAGCGCCCTGAACCGCACGCTGGACATCGCCGACCGCCGGCTGAAGCTGATTCAGACCGACGCCGCCATCAGCCCGGGCAATTCCGGCGGCGCGTTGGTGAACGCTGACGGTCTCGTCATCGGCATCAACAGCATCAAGATTGCTGCCAACGGCGTTGAGGGCATGGGTTTCGCCATTCCCATCAACACCGTGCGGGAAATCGTCGATCAGCTCATGAACAATGGCCGGGTCATCCGTCCGTATCTCGGCGTGGGCGTCTTTGACAAGCAGACGGCGGCCCGGGCCGGGTATCAGCTCAACGTGGACGCCGGTGTCTATGTGCAGAACGTGACGCTGAACGGCCCCGCGGGCAAGGCGGGCCTCATGCGCGGTGACATCATTCTCGAAGTCGGCGGCGAAAAGACGAACACCGTGAGCGAGCTGCGGTCCGCCATTGCCAGCCACCATGTCGGCGACACCGTGGCGGTGAAGTACCAGCGCGGCAACGAAACGGCGACGGTGAACTGCGTACTGGAAGCCATCCCGGAGAATTGACGATGCGAATTACCATCGTCGCTGTGGGAAAAATCAAAGAGAAGTACCTGACGGAGGGCATCGCCGAGTATCAGAAGCGGCTGTCGCCCTTCGCCCGGTTGGAAATCGTGGAGGTGCCGGAGGAACGCATGGCGAAGGAACCCTCCGCCGCCGACAAGGAAAAGACGCTCGCCCGCGAGGGGGAGCGTCTTTTGGCGCGGGTGCCGAAGGACAGCTACCGCATCCTGCTCGATGTCCGGGGGGAAAGCCGCTCCTCGGAGGAGCTGGCGGCCCGGCTGGACACGCTGGCGGGGGAGGGGCAGAGCGATATCGCGTTCCTGATTGGCGGGCCCTTCGGCCTTTCCGATGATGTGCGGGCAGCGGTCGACGAGCGGATTTCCTTTTCCCGCCTGACATTCACTCACCAGATGATTCGGCTGCTACTGGTGGAGCAGATTTACCGTGCCTTCAAGATCAACCGGGGAGAAAAATACCATTGGTAACCGAAACCGATGTCGGCTGCATTCCGTAAAGGAACGGCCGGCATCGTTTTTTTGTGGCGGAAAAATTGAATCTTTTTGCCGCTGTGTTGTATCGGGCCGGACTTTGGTGTAAAATAGAGGGCGGACAAGAGAACGCGGCGGCAATACCGCTGGGAAGGGTGGCTGAGATATGAGGAAAAAGACGAAGATCATCTGCACCCAGGGTCCCGCGACGGCGCGGGAGGGCGTTTTGGACAAGCTTATCGAGGGCGGCATGGACTGCGCCCGATTCAATTTCTCCCATGGCACCCACGCCGAGCAAAAGGAGCGCATCGAGGCGGTGCGCGAGGCGGCGGCGAAGGCCGGGCGGACGGTGGCCCTGCTTCTCGACACCAAGGGGCCGGAGATGCGCCTGGGCGAGTTTGCGGAGGGCAAGGTGCAGCTCGAGAAGGGGCAGACATTTACCCTGACGTATGACGATGCTCCTGGCGACGCGTCCCGGGTTTCGGTGAACCATAAGAAACTCTGGCAGGAAGTGAAGCCCGGCGACACATTGCTACTCTCTGACGGGCTGGTGGCCCTGAAAGTCACAGCTGTCGAGGGTCGTGACATCGTCACCGAGGTACAGAACAGCGGCCCCATGAGCACCCGGAAACGGGTGGCGGCCCCGGGCATCGCCTTGAGCCTGCCGCCAATCTCGGAGCAGGACGAGAAGGATATCCTGTTCGGCATTGAGAACGACATGGATTTCGTGGCGGCCTCCTTCATCCAGCGGGCCGAGGACGTACAGGCCATCCGCCAGCTCATCGCCGATCATGGCGGTCACATGGAAATCATTCCGAAGATTGAAAACCTCGAGGGCGTGAAGAACATCGACGCCATTCTCGAAGCGGCCGATGGCATCATGGTGGCCCGGGGCGATCTGGGCGTCGAGATCCCGGCCGAGGAAGTGCCGCTGGTTCAGAAAGAGATCATCGCCAAATGCAACGCCGCCGGCAAGCCGGTCATCGTGGCCACGCAGATGCTGGAGTCCATGACGCAGAATCCGCGCCCCACCCGTGCCGAGGCTTCGGATGTGGCCAATGCCATCCTCGACGGGGCCGACGCCATCATGCTTTCCGGCGAGACGGCCAGCGGCGATTATCCGGCGGAGGCGGTGGAGACCATGGCCCGGATTGCCGGTCGCACTGATAGTTCGTTGCATGGCCGGGCCATCCGCCACGAAGATGACCATTGCTGCCCCACCACGACGGAGGCCATCGCCCACGCTACGGCGCAACTGGCGCAGGAGCTGGGCGCGACGGCCATCATCACGCCCACCGAGAGTGGCTACACGGCGCAGATGATTTCCAAGTACCGGCCCCGGGCGGCGATTTTCGCCCTGACCGCCAATGAGCGGGTGGCCCGTCATCTGGCACTGCGCTGGGGCGTGGAACCAACGGCGGCACGGCAGTGGGACAATGTGGACAGCATGGGGCGTTTCGCGGCGGCGGCGGCGAAGGAAAAGGGCCTCGTGCAGAGCGGCGACCTCACGGTCATCACCTCGGGCATCAAATCCGTGACCGGCAACACCAATGCCATCCGGGTCTATCGGATTGAGTGACGTTGCCCGCATACAATACAACAGCAAAGGAGAATGACGGATGGAGAACGAAAAGAATGACGTATCGAAGGACATGAACAGGAAGGCGCAGCTCTTCCAGAATCTGGTGGATAAGATGCCGCAGGATGACGTGTTCCTCGTCGAGACGATGGAGGACGATTTCCACACGACGCTTTTCCGGTCGCAGCTCGAGATTCGGGACGGCCTGTTCCGGCCGATGGTTGTCATCATCGACGACAGCATCTACACGATGATTCGTGTCTGGGCGGCGGGCAAGGCCGTGAACGACGCCAACCGGGCGGTGCTGAAGGAATACCTGAACCAGATGAACCGCCATTACAAGGTGTTCAAGTACTACGACAACGAGGACGGGGATATCGTGGTGGACGCCTGCCTGGCTGCCGACGAGCGGCATTTCGACCCGGAGATGGTGGCGACGGTCATCGACGTCGTGATGCAGCATCTGCAGGAGACTTCCGACAATCTGGAAGCGGCCATCCGCGGCGAGGCGCCTTCCGCCCGCTGAAGCTCCGATGCCTTGCCAAAGGGCGCGCCGGTGTGGTAAAATAATTTGATAAACAGAAGAACAGGTTGCAACAGAGGGAGGCTCGAAGGTTGCTTACAGTCTTGATGGTAGTGGATGCCGTGGTCGCAATCGCGCTCATCGCCGCCGTGTTGGGCCAGGAGGCCAAGTCCGGTGGCATGGGCGGTCTGGACGGCGGCGCCGACGCTGTTTTCAGCGGCAAGGCGAGAGGCATGGACGCGCTGTTGGCGCGGGTCACGGTGGTATTGGCGGTAATATTTGCGGCGGTTACCCTGGTCATCGCCAAGATGACGATGTGAAGCCGCCGCGGACGGGAAGCGTTTCCGGCCCCAGCGGCCGGGGACGCTTTTTCTATGAGGACAGGCGCTGGGGAAAAGAGTGCGAGAGGAGGTGGCGTGTATGATTATGCCAGGGGCGGAACCGTTCCTGTTGCCGGGGGGCAGTAGGGGTGTGTTGCTGTTGCACGGCTTTACCGGCTCACCGTCGGAGATGCGTCTCTACGGCGCGCATCTGCAAAAGCGGGGCTATACGGTGTTGGCGCCGCGGCTGGCGGGGCACGGCACCTCGCTGGAGGACATGGAGCGATTTTCGGCCGATGACTGGATGCGCTCGGCGCTCGACGGCTATGAGATGCTGCGGGGTGCCGCCGCCGAGGTCAGTGTGGCCGGCCTTTCCATGGGGGGACTGCTGGCGCTCTGGCTGGCGTCAGCGAAGCCGGTGGCGCGCGTCGTCTCCCTCTCGGCCCCCATCTTCATCCGGGAGGCGCGGAACCTGCATCTGTTGCCGCCGCGGGAGGAGGCCCGGGGACGTTTTCTGCCGAAGGCACCGAAGAAACTGCCGGTGGAGGCGCGTTACCGGGTTTCCTATTCGGCGACGCCGCTGCTGGCCATCCATGAGCTGCTGGACGTCATCGAGCGGGGCAAGGCGGCGCTGCCGGCGGTGCGGGTGCCCCTCTGCGTGGTGCAGAGCCAGCGCGACCATACGGTGGAGCCGGAGAGCGCTCGCTACATCATCGAACACGCCGGTTCCTCCGACAAGCGCCTCATATGGCTTACTCATTCCGGACATCGGGTGACCATCGACTGCGAATACGAGACGGTTTTTCGCCAGACAGCGGAATTCCTGGACGGCGGCCGGCTGGCGGAAGAATGACGGGGAAACGGGAAGAAAGAGGACGACGATGGAGCAAAACCAGAATTTCAGCGACAATTACTGCTTCGCCTGCGGGACGGACAATCCCCGGGGACTGCGCCTGACGTTCGCCTTCGAGGGGGAGCGGTTGGTGACGCGGACGACCTTGGCCCGGGAATACCAGGGCTATCCCGGTACCGTTCACGGTGGGATCGTGACGACACTGCTGGATGAGACGATGGCGAACTACATGACGATGCGGGGCGAGAAAGCGGTGACGGGGCGAATCGAGGTGCGCTACCGCCGGCCGACGCCCGTCGGCGCAGCGCTGACTGTCGCCGGCTGGCTGGAAAAGCGCCGGGGGGATTACGTGACGATGAAAGCCGAGATACGCCTTGACGACGGCACCGTCACCGCCGAGGGGACAGCCACGATGGCGGTGGTGGAGAAATTGGACGAAACGGGAACGGAGGCATGATTCCCTATGGAGAAACGTGACATGAAAGAAGAAATCCTCGCCTATATGCGGGACGTTGCCCACCGTCCCCTGCCGGCGGAGTCGCTGGCGGCGGGCATGGGCGTCAGGGGGGCGCGGCTGAAATCGTTCTGGCCGGCGCTGGAGGCATTGGAGAAAACCGCCGCCGTCATCAGGAACCGCAGCGGCCTTTACGGCTTGCCGGAACACATGAACCTCATCGTCGGCAAGCTCAGCATGTCCGGCAAGGGCTACGGCTTTATCATTCCCGATGTCAAGGATGAGGCGGAGAGCGATGTTTTCGTGCCGGGGGCGATGCTGGCCAGCGCCATGCACGGCGACCGGGTCGTGGCCCGGGTCACGCCGTCCAGCGCGCCGGGCCGCGCCCGGGAGGGCGAGATCATCCGCGTCGTCGAGCGGGTCAATACGAAAATCGTCGGCACTTTTGCCGCCAGTGAGTCCTTTGCCTTCGTGACGCCGGACGACCAGAAAATCGGCCGGGATATCTTCATTCCGAAGAAGGCTTTCGGCAAGGCGAAAAACGGCATGAAGGTGGTGGCGGAGATCACCCGCTGGCCGGAGGGCCGCCACAACGCCGAGGGCAAAATCATCGAGGTGCTGGGCCGCGTGGGCGCGCCCGGCGTCGATGTGCTGTCGGTGATGCGCCAATACGATTTGCCGCCGGATTTCCCCGACGAGGTCCAGGCGGCGGCCCGGGCCGTTCCCCAGACGGTGCAGCGGTCGGAATACGCCGGGCGGCGGGACCGCCGGGATTTCCCGATGGTGACGGTGGACGGCGACGATTCGAAGGATTTCGACGACGCCGTGTACGCCGAGCCCCGGCCGGACGGCGGATGGTTCCTTGGCGTCTACATCGCCGACGTGAGCTGGTATGTGCGGGAGGGCAAGCCCCTCGATGTGGAGGCCCAGGCCCGTGGTACCAGCGTTTATCTCGTGGACCGGGTCATCCCCATGCTGCCCTTTGAGCTTTCCAACGGCATCTGCAGCCTGAACGAAGGGCAGGACCGGCTGGCGATGGCTTGCGAGATGGTGCTTTCCCCCATGGGGGCGGTGCAGAGCTATGAGATCGTCCCGGCGGTCATCCGGGTGGCCCGCCGGCTGACGTACAACGCTGTCAATCAGGTACTGGTGGACAAAGACCCGGTGCGGACAGAGGAACTGCGGGACTTCCTGCCGCTTCTGGAGACGCTGGCGGCACTGCGGGAGGCCCGGAAGAAACTGCGCCGTCGCCGGGGTTCCATTGATTTCGATTTGCCGGAAATCAAGGTGAAGCTCGACGAGAAAGGGCATCCCATCGAGCTCATCAAGCGCACCGGCTCGGTGGCCGAGTCCATCATCGAGGAATGCATGCTGGCGGCCAACGAGACGGTGGCCGAGCACATGGAGAAAAAAGAGCTGCCCTTCGTTTACCGGGTGCATGAACAGCCGGTGGCGGAGAAAATCGAGCGCCTCAACAACCTGCTGGCGGCTTTTGGGCTCTATATCCGCCCCAACCGCGCCGGGGCCGTCCGTCCCAAGGACGTGCAGACGGTGCTGGAACGGGTGGCCGGGCGGCCGGAGGAGCGCATCGTGAGCACGGTTTCACTGCGCTCGATGCAGCAGGCCCGTTACGCCTGCGAGAGCCTCGGCCATTTCGGGCTGGCGGCCCACTACTATACGCATTTCACCTCGCCCATCCGCCGCTATCCGGACCTCATCGTTCACCGGCTGCTGCGGGAGACCTTCACCACCGGCACGATTCCCGCCAAGCGGCAGGAGCGGCTGCGGGCCATACTGCCGGACATCGCCGCCCACGCCTCGACCCGGGAGCGCGTCGCCGTGGAGGCGGAGCGCGAGACGACGGAGATGAAGGAAATCGAGTACATGACGCAGTTCGTGGGGGAGACCTTCCCCGGCGTCATCAGCGGCGTCACCGCCTTCGGCCTCTTCGTGGAGCTGGAAAACGGCGTCGAGGGGCTGGTTCACGTCTCCCGTATGGCGGACGATTACTATGACTACGTGGAGGAACAGTACGCCCTGATCGGCCAGCGCACGCGGCAGGCCTACCGTCTCGGTGACGAGGTCGAGGTGGTGCTGGTGCGGGCCAGCGTCGAGGAGCGCAACATCGACTTCATCCTCAAGGACAATGGCGTCTATGAGGACGCCGGTACGACGGCGAAGGGCGGCGCGAAGAAGGGAAAGAAGGCCGCGGCATCAAAGGAAGATGTGGCCCCGGCGAAGAAGGGCAAGGCGGCGAAGACTAAAGCGGCGAAGGCCGATAAGGCACCGGCCAAAGCGAAGGCGAAGACCGGAAAAGCAAAACCGGTGAAAGAAAAGAAAGCGCCGGCGAAAAGCGCCGGCCGGAAGCGGAAAAAATAACGGGCACGCCCGTTGAAATGTTGATGAATGGATTTTCAGCGTTAATACGCCGACGGAACGGACGTACACCCGCCGGCGGGAAAGGAGACGGAAATTTGGGCAAGAAGAACGAGACGACAAGGACGGTCTGTGAGAACCGCAAGGCGCGCCATGATTACTTCATCCACGAGGCCTACGAGGCGGGCATCGAGCTCTTCGGCACCGAGGTGAAATCGCTGCGGGCGGGCAAGGCCAACCTCAAGGACAGCTACGGTGAGATCAAGAACGGCCAGCTCTATCTGCAGAATATGCACATCAGCCCCTACGAGCAGGGAAACATCTTCAACCGCGACCCGCTCCGGCCGAAGCGGTTGCTGATGCACAAGGCGGAAATCATGAAGCTCTTTGGCCGGACACGGGAAAAGGGCTTCACCCTAGTGCCGCTGAAAGTGTATTTCAAGCGGGGCCGGGCCAAGGTCGAGCTGGCGCTGGCCAGCGGCAAGCACACCTTTGACAAGCGCCGCGACCTCGCCGAAAAGGCGGCGAAGCGGGAAATCGACCGGGCCCTGAAGGACCGGCAAAGAAATTGACGCAGCGGGGCGCCGGGGAGGTTTTTCCAGTGTACAGGGCCGTTTCTGCGGCAAAGGGCGTTTTCCGTTGGCTGCTCTTTTCCGCGCTGTTGGTTTTCCTGCTGCCCGGCGTTTCCCGGGCGGCGGAGATGGAGCTGGCGGAGCGGGCCTATCTTTGCGCCTGGGTGTCGCTGGCCAGCTACGACGACCGCATCGGCGAACTGGCGCGGCAGGAGCTGGCGGCAGCGGGCTACGTCATGGAGCCGTTGGACGAGAAGAAAGGCAAGAGCCACTGCTATCTCATGCGGCGGGATATGCCGGGGGGCGCGCCGTTCTGGCTGCTTTCCGTCCGGGGTACCGAGGACAAAAAGGACGTCCGGACGGACGTGGATTTCCGGAAGGTTCCCTTCGCCGGGGAAACGCCGGAGCAGTTCGCCGCTATGGCGGTACGCACGAAAATGACGTCGAAGGAGCCGTTGGTTCATCGCGGATTCAACAGCTTCTGCCTGCAATCCTTTTTCACGGCGAAAGACGACGAACAGTCGCTGGGGGAGTGGCTGGCCCAGGCACTGAAGGCGGACCCGGAGGCGCGGCTCTGTCTGACGGGGCACAGCCTGGGCGGCGCCGTATCGGTGCTGATGGCGGCGCGGCTCATGGCCATGGGCGTCCCGGCGGAGCAACTGGCGGTAGTGACCTTCGGAGCGCCGGCGGTGGGCAACGCCGCCTTTGCCGAGGCCTATGGGGCGATGCCGCTGGAGCGCATCGTCATGACCGGCGATCCCATGCGGGGCGCGCTGCAACTCCTGAACGCCGGCTATACGCAGTTTGGCAAGGAGATCTCCTATCATCAGCCCCGGGGCCATGACCGCTTTCCCCATGAAATGGCGGCCTATCTGGACGCGGCCCTGCGTCTTTACTACGATGCCGGCGGCGATCTGCCGCGGGAGGGGGAAGAGGTGGACGCGCCCAAGGTTTATCTGGCCGCCGATTTCGTGTTTCCTGAGGTGTTGGCGCAGGACGCCGAATACTGCCAACTGGCAGCCAACGACTTCATGCGCCGGCAGGTGCCGGACCTCTGTATCGGCGAGGCTGGCGGCACGATGGAGGAAATCAGCCGGCGGGCGCAGGACGCGGGCTGCACCCATATCCTGCGGCAACGCTACGAGGCCATCCGCGACCGCAACGCTCGGCGCCGGCTGCTGATCACCCTGACCGAAGGCGTCTATGACAGCAACGGAAAACTGCTGGGCGGCCAGCATCTCCTCACCAGCACCCGCTTCATGACACCGCTCCTGGCCGCCCTCTACGACGCCGCCGTAGGCACCGAACAGCGCATGAAGGCCCTGGGCGTCGGGGAACAGGAAGAATAACGACGGCCACACAAACGAATACAATTAATAAAACCGGCATAGCCAGGCATTCCCGTGCCCGCTGTGCCGGTTTTTTGGTTGGCCACCAGATGGATTGTCAGTCAGATTCCTGGCCGCTGTTAGCCGTTCCGAAATATCGTTTGACACTACGTCAAGCGTTTTGTTCAGTAGAAAAAGCCGCAAAATTTCGGATAAAAACCGGATAAATCCCGTAATAACAAGGTTTTAACCGCTTGGTTCCGGTTTGCAATTTGTCTTTTTGATTTTTCATATCCAAGAATCATCACATGTACTCGCTGTAAGAAATAGAATTTCAAACAGCGAGTAGCGTGACAAGGTCATTCAATTCTCCGGCCCTCCTTTGCGATGTTGCGGTAATAACCGGAAGAATCCTTGTATTTCCTGAACTCTGCCAACGGTATCACAGTAGCCTGCGTGACAATATCATATTCCAAATCCATTTGATTGGTATCGTTTCGCACCGCATGACACTTTTTTTGCAAATCCTCCCGTTCCCCTTCGACGATGGCAACAAAATCTATGTCAGACTCTTCGTCAAAATCATCTCTGGCATAAGAGCCGTACAAATAAATACCGTCGATATTGTCGCCGTATACCTTTTTATAACTGCTTGCGACCCGCTTGCATATCGCTTCCAAATTCGGCATGGCGTTCATATCATGCCCTCCTTTCTTCAAATAAAGTCTATGATGAGGGTAATGGTTTTGTGTTTTCGTTCCGTGTGTAAAGATTTATTTCAGATACCGTGCTTCCGCATGGCGATTAAGAGGTGACGGTTCTTGAAGTTCGTCCCTGCACTCAGGCAAATACTCAAGTCCTCCGCAAATTAAAATGCTCCTCAACAATCCGATTCAGCTGGGCGGCAATCTTGGAAAAGTCCTGGTTCAGGTCCAGCGTCTCCACGCGGATGGTATTCCCGGTCATGGAATAGGTCTGGTCTGGCGCCAGCGATTCGTCCGTTTTGGCATAGAGAAGCATCCCCGAGACTTCGTGCGTCTGTCCTTTCATGGCCGCCGCGTTTTTCACATAGGTGAAAATCTGGTAAAGATGGCCGGAGCGGAGGGTGTTCTTGTCGTATTGCGATTGCAGGGCGCGGCTGTAATATTTCGCGTCGATGATGAGCGTCTTGTCCCGATGGGAAAGCGTGACGTCGGTTTGCATGACGGGGAGCAGCGCGTCCCTATCGCCGTCAAGTTGCCACGGGATTTGGGCGGCGCGGGCTGAAAGCTGCGGAAATTCCCGCCGGTAGTAGGCGAGCAGGAATTTTTCGTACAGCCGCGACAGGTGCTGGTCGTCGAGAAAATCCATCAGCTTTGTGCGGCTGTCGGATTGCGTTTGTAAAAGCCCTTGGTACAAAAGGAAGCAGATAGCCATGAGCATTTGGTACGATTTATTATTCCGGTGGTAGCGGAAATTCCAGTCAACCGTGCGAAGGTCAATCTCGTCCACGTCCCCGAAATAGGCCAGCAGACGGCGCAGGCTTTTTCGGCGTGGTTTCGAGATGCCGGAGCGCAGGAGCAGCAGCGCCGAAGATTTGAGGATTTGGTTCAGGCGGGCATTGACCGAGAAATCATCGTAGGTGCAGACAAGCTGCTTTTTCAGATGTGTCTGCCGCTTCAATGATTCGGCGATGGCGAGTTTCCCTTTCGGTGAGGACAGGCTTTCGGTGGCCTCGATGTATTCCCGCCCCAGCCCGCGTTTGACTTGAAGCGTGATGCCGCTGATCAGGATGGCGGCGAAAAGCTCCGCCGTGTTCTCAAATGATTCGGTTTCCACCCGTTTATAGCCGTTCTCCCGCAAAGCGCGGAAGGCATAGGACAGCATATAGTAGATGTTCCTGACGGGAATCATTGGAGAGCGCTCCTGAGCTGGCCGCTCCAATCCGCCACCTTTGACGGCTCATCAAACCAGTACTCTTTCAGCAAGGGGAGAACATCAAATTCGACAATAGCCGAAAGCGCTTTGTCATCGACTTCCCCCGGCGTTAGCCCGCAGAAATAGCTGTGGCCGATGGCGAAACCCTCGCCCAGCGTCTCATCCCCGGCAATCGCCAGATTCAAACGCTCCACGCAAGCAATCAAGCGGTTGAATTTCTCATTGTTCAGTGCTTTCTGGTACGCCTGGAACCCATCGGTTTTGAATCCGGGCGCCATGTCAAAGAACGAAAAGCGACGGCGAAGGGCGTAGTCCAGCATCGCCAGGCTGCGGTCCGCCGTGTTCATCGTGCCAATCAGATAGATGTTGCCCGGCACGGAAAACATCTCGTCCTTGTAAAGCAGCTTGACTTCTTCGCCGCGTTTGTCGGCTTCCAGTAGCAGGAAAAGCTCACCGAAAATCTTGTTCAGGTTGCCCCGGTTGATTTCGTCGATGATGAAAAAGTAGTCGTTCTCGTTGTCAATCCCGGCCTTCTTGCAGAAATTGTAGAAGGCGCCGGTCTTGACCTGAAAGCCCGTATCCGTCGGGCGGTAGCCCATGATGAAGTCCTCATAGGAATAGCTCTGATGGAACTGCACCATCATGACGCGTTCATTGTCCCTGACGCCCATCATGGAATAGGCCAGCCGCCTGGCGATGAAGGTCTTGCCAACACCCGGCGCGCCCTGCAGGATGATGTTCTTCTTCTTTTTGAGGCGGGCGGCCAGGGAATCGTATTGCTCGCGGCTGATGAAGACTTCGCGCAGGAAATCCTCCTGCGTATATGGTTCGTAATTGATTGCAGGCGCGTCTTCTTCGGTCTCTGCATCATCCGTAAACAAGTCGCATAGCTCCGCAACCAGCCCGCTATATGGCGTAATATCGGTCAGGGTTTTCATGGGGAGCTGCTTGTCTTGCAAAGCCCGCGGTTCATTGTGTGTCCATTCAACCGGAACCACGTTTTTGTATTCAGCGCGCACATCATCATACGCATAGCCAGCCTTGACAACGCCGCGCCCTAATATTTCGCCTAATCGTCCGCGCTTTGCGAAAACGATATCGCCGGGTTTCATTTCATGGGAAAACTGCCATGTGGCATGAGCCGCGTTGGTATATTTCTTGTCTTCGCCATATACGCTTTTCATTTCCTGTATCATGGCTTCTTTGGAGGCAAAGGTCGACAAATCGCCAATATCATCCCAACCAAGCCCCATGATGCCGGCATTATAAAACTCGTTCCACTTCTCTGCTCCGTGTCCGGGCGAGTAAAGCCAGTAATGGGGCGGCCTTTGCCCAACGCTAAGTGTATCTGATACCGCGCCCGCATTATCAGTGAGAGGCTGATTCTGCGTTTCCTCCCATGCCGTTAGCGAGAATTCAGGGAAATTCCTATAAGCGCTGCTTCCGTTTGCAAAAACATCCAACAGGGCATCCCTCATGGTCAAATAGGTCTTTGCATCGGGCAGGGTACTATCACTTAATGAGGCCAGTACATTCGGCAAATCATCGATATGCGCCTTGATGTATTCCCGGTTGCGGGAGTCAAAGCTGATAAAGGCATTAGGCCGAATCCAATACAGCCCCATCGTGAGATTCCAGCGGATTCCGTTTTGTTGGCGCACAACATCATAGGCCGTCATAAATGATTGCTGGTGTTCCTTTATATCTGCATCGGCCAGCAGAATCGCTGATTCAAAAATCTGCCAGAGGTTGTCGATGTCGTGGTCGTCACGTTCGCCCTGAAAGCGGTAGAATGTTGCCGCCATATTGTTTAAGACGGGAATACCCTTGAAATCCTTTGGGGCATTCGCTGCGATAGAGAATTCATTCTTGATGCTTTCCGCGAGTTTGATGCGGTTTGCATCGCTCAATCCCTTGTTGAACAGGCCGAAAACTGTAAACGGATCCATATCGGTCACGTTGTTGTCCTTGTCCAACGTAGGAAGCGGTATTCCTGCCCGCTGGTAAACGGCGCGGATTTTCGCAAACAGCTCCGTCCTGTTTTCTTTGAACGACAGAAGACGGTTCGCAAACGCTTCGTAAAAGCCAATCCATGTAAACGCGTTGGAATCCATAGCACATAGCCTCCTTATCCGTACCCCGCCGCCAGGACATTTCCCGTTCCTTTTTCCCGATAGCGTAGGGCAGGATGTTTTCGTAGCGCGGCAGTCTTGGGGCAGTTGACGAAGGATGACAGCAAAGAGCGGCAGCAGTGCAATAACGGGCGCCGCTTATCCTTTGCCACCGCTGCCTGCTTCCCTTCGGCGCTCTTACAGCCCCCCGCCCAGTGGCGAGCTCAGTGGGACGAAGGCGGCACCGTCGGCCTTGTGTTCCTGGTCGTCCTGCCAGGTGATTCGTTTGGCGCTGACCATGCGCAGGCTGCCGGTGCCGTCCTTATACAGGAGTTCCTCGTCCTCAACGTACGTTCCGCTGAATGTCACCAGATAGTGCTTGCAGTTCGTATATTGCAGGACATGGTCGCCCGCCGGCCGGGCGGACATCGTGTACATGTCGACCTGACGGCTGTTTCGCGGCCAACTGATCTCGATGCCGTAACAGCCTTTGCCCTCCGGGGTGATCGTGAGGCCGATGCGGTCGTTGTCCTCTTTTTCCCAAAAGCCGATGAATTCGTCTGCCGAAACCTTCGACGCCTGATGTTCGACCGCGACGTCCCCGGGCGTGAACGGCATGGCATACGCGCCTCCCGTCGTAATC
The DNA here is from genome assembly GCA_017444395.1 of Schwartzia sp. (in: firmicutes). Taxonomy (GTDB): domain Bacteria; phylum Bacillota; class Negativicutes; order Selenomonadales; family Selenomonadaceae; genus RGIG3544. Next base: position 26,567 of record JAFSWT010000089.1, read on the forward strand.
ATGGCGGCAACGGCTACCGCCACAGCGGCTTTTCTGGCAAAGGATAAAATGGTAAGCATACTTATAGCGCTTCCTTTCTTTGGGTGGGGTATTGATGACGCTTTTGTTCCTGCTATTATCGAGTTTCTCTGTGTGATTCTATTGCTACTATAACATAAGGGTGGCCGGCTGACAAGGCGATAGAGCGGCGGATGACGGAAAAAGCGTCGTTGGATTCGCTGGGGTGGGAGGGGACGGTTCCCGTGTATTGAACGACAAAAAGGCCGGCGTCCTTGTTGCAGGGCGCCGGCCTTTGGCTATGGACCGGTAAAAACAAATCCCTTACGCCACGCGCCGGGCTCTCTTCGCGTCGGCCAGGCGGCGCAACGTGACCCAGAGGGGGCTGGCGATGAAGATGGAGGAATAGCAGCCGCTCATGAAGCCCACCAAAAGCGCGAAGGAAAAGTCCTTCGTGGTGTCGCCGCCGAACCAGTACAGGGCGAAGGTGGTGAAGAGTACGGTGCAGACGGTGTAGATGGAGCGCGTCAGCGTCTGGAAGATACTGCGGTTGGCCAGTGCCGCCACGTCGCCGCCCCGGCGGAAATGGAGCCGGAGGTTTTCGCGGATGCGGTCGAAGATGACGATGGTGTCGTTGATGGAGTAGCCGACGATGGTCAGGAGCGCCGCCACGAAGGAGGAATCGACCTGCTTCTGCAGGAACGAGAAGACCGCCAGCACCACCAGCACGTCATGGACGAGGGCCAGCACCGCCGCCAGACCGAAGCGGAACTCGAAACGGATGGATACGTAGATGACGATGAGCACCCAGGAGAGCAGCGTCGCCCAGAGGGCGTTCAGGAGAAGCTCCGAGCCCATGGTGGCGCCGACTTTTTCCTCCCGCAGCACCGAGTAGTCGCCGAGCCTTTCCTTCAGCGTGGCCATGATGGCCTTGCGCTCCGTTTCCTCCAGGTCCACGGTGCGGATCATGACGTCCCGCGCCTCGACGGCGCTGGCGGTGTCACCGGAGAGCTGGATGGTGCTGTTGTCGAGGTTGTAGCCCTTCATGACGTCGCGCACCTGGTTGATATTTACCGGCTGCTCAAAGCGCATTTCCATGATAGTGCCGCCGGTGAAGTCGATGCCAAAGTTGAATCCCTTGACGAACATGCAGATGATACCGGGAACGATGACCAGAAGCGACAGGGCGTACCAGATTTTCCGGCGCCCGACGATATCGAACTCACGCACGGCCCATCACCTCCCCGGATTTTTCGGGCTGGCTGGCGCCGAAGACAGCGGGATTCCGGAAGATGTTTGCCCCGATCAGGAGCTTCAGCATGTACTGGCTCAGGGAAATGGCCGTGATCATGCTGAGGACGACGCCCAGCCCCAGGGTGATGGCGAAGCCGCGGATGGAGCCGGTGCCGAACATGAAGAGGACGATGGAGGCGATGATGGTGGTGATGTTCGAGTCAAAGATGGTGGTGAAGGCCCGCTTGAAGCCGGAGTTCATCGCCGCCCGCAGCGTCTTGCCCGTCTTGTATTCTTCCTTGAAATGCTCGAAGATCAGCACGTTGGCGTCCACCGCCATGCCGATGGAGAGGATGATGCCGGCCACGCCCGGCAGCGTCAATGTGGCGTCGAGGAATTTCAGCGCCGCCAGGAGCAACAGCACATAGGCCATGAGGCTGATGTCGGCGATGAAGCCGGAAAGCCGGTAGAAGAGCAGCATGAACAGGAGCACGGCACCGATGCCGATGGCGAAGGCGAATTCGCTCTTGTCCTTGGAGTCCTGTCCCAGCGTCGGGCCCACGGTGCGGGTCTCGATGATGTTCACCTTGACGGGCAGGGCGCCGCTCCGGAGCAGGATGGCCAGGTTGTGCGCCTCCTCCAGCGTCCGGGAGCCGGTGATGACGGCTTTGCCGCCGGCGATGGGCTCCTTGACGTTCGGCGCCGTCAGCACTTCACCATCCAGCAGGATGGCGATGCGCTTGCCGACGTTTTTCGACGTGAGGTCAAAGAATTTCTTGCCGCCCTCGTCGCTGAACTCCAGGCCAACGAGATTCTGTCCCTGCTGGTCCGTTTGCTCCCGGGCGTCCTTGAGGTCGGTGCCGTTGAGCACGGTGTTGCCGGCCTCGTCCTTGAATTCCAGCATGGCCGTCTTGCCGATGACCTCGATGGCTTTGTCCGGGTCCTTGATGCCCGGCAGCTCGACGATGACGCGGCGGGCGCCCTGGCGCTGGATGATGGGCTCGGTGAGGCCCAGCTCGTTGACGCGCTTTTCCATGATGTGGACGACGCGCTCCATGGCGTCGTCATTGACCGTCGCCTCCGGCGTGTCCTCCGCCTCCAGCACGACATGGGTGCCGCCCTGGAGGTCAAGGCCTTGTCGGATGGAGTGGGCCAGCGGCGAGACAAAGGCAAAGAATAAGCCGACGGTCGCCGCAATGACCGCCAGCAGTTTGATGAGCTCCTGTTTCCTCAACACGTTCCTTCCTTTCCTGTGTAGTCTTCAGGGGCGGAGGTCAGCCCTCAGGCGCCTCCGCTCCGCTTTCGTAGGGATAGGCAACGGACATCGTCTCGATGCCGGGCCCCGGTGGCGTTTCGCTGGTAATGCCCAGTACCACGACGGTCATATCGTCGGAGGCGATTTCATCGTCCAGGGCCAAAGCGTATTCCACAATGCTGCGGGCAATGTATTCCGCGTCGGCAGCCGGGTTCTCCCGGATGATGCCCAGAATGCGATCGAAGTCCAGCGGCGAGCCGCCGTGCTTGTGGCCGGCGGCGGTGATGCCGTCCGTATAGGTGACCGCCAGCATTCCCGGGGAGAACGGCAACTCGTAGAACTGCGTTTTCAGATGGCGGTTGATGCCGATGGGGCTGGCTTCGTCGTCATAGACTGTCTCGTAGTCCTCGGTCCAGATGATGACCGGACAGTGCGAGTTCCGGCTGATGACGAGGGTCTCCGATTCCAGATCGGCGCTGAGAATCGTCAGGGTCGAGGAGGCCCGCCGCTCCGCCATGTCGTAGAGCTGTTCGTGGACCGCCTTGGCAACGGAACTGTCGGTGGTACCGTCAGTGATGAGGGCCGTTGCCTTGTTGACGGCGAGACGGCTGATTTGGTGCGATGTTCGGCCGCTACCCTGGCCCTCCGCCAGAATTGCGGACACGCCGCCCCGGGGCCGTTCAACGATATCGCAGCTATCGCCGGATATTTCCGCGCCGTGTTTGGGAATCCGGGCAATGCCGATCCTGATTTCCATAAAAAACTCCATTCCGCCACTGTTGCTGGCGATACAAATAGTGAAAAACGTGAAACAATAGAATATAACCGGAAATTAAAATGAAAACCGTGAGTGAACTATCACCAAATCATCTATCGCGCCCCAAAAAGGGGGAGCCTTCCGGCGTGTTCCCGAAACGGCTGTTTTGGCACGCCGGTATCAGCGGCAGGTGATGATCTCGTTCTCGGTGATGATGGTGTCGACTTTCTGGTCCCATTCCTGCAGCGGTACCTCGTCCACGATCTGGCAACTGTACGTCAGCGCCAGCCGCGGCGCTTTCTTCGTCCGGGCCAGGAACTCGTCGTAATAGCCGCCGCCGATGCCCACGCGGGCGCCGTCACGGCTGAAGGCCACACCCGGCACGATCACGCAGTCGATTTCCTCAATGGGTACGATTTCCCGGGCCGATTCCTTTACCGTCAGGATGTCGTATTCGCCCACCTCGAGGTCGGCGATGGACTTGAGCCGCACAGCCTCCATGTGATGCACGCCGATGATATGGGGCAGGCAGACCTTTTTCCCCATCGACATCATCATCGTCAGGAGTTCCTCAGTATGGACCTCTTCCTCCATAGCGGAGTAAGCGAAGACACACTTCGCCGCCAGATACGCCGGCTGTTCCAGCAGCGTGTCCATGATGCGCTGGCTGTACTCAGCCCGTTGCTCAGCGGTCAGACCACGCCGGGCGGCCAGCCCGTCACGGCGGAGGTTGCGTTTGGCTTCTTTGAATTCTGCTTCTGTCATTGTAACGACTCCTTTTGTTCCTCAATCTGATGCTCCACCAGCCGCTCCGACGGCCCCGGAATCTCCTGTCCCGATTTTCCCTGGGACAGGTTGACGCTCACCGCGCTCCGCGCAGCCTTGACGACGACTTTATCGGCGAGCTTTATCTCCAGCGTGTCCCCGTCCAGGCTCACGATTTCACCGTACAGACCGCCCAGCGTCATGACTTTATTGCCCTTGTGCAGGTTCTTCAGCATATCATCCCGCCGGGCCTTCTCCGCTTTTTGCGGACGGTAAACCATGAAATAGAAAACCAGAAAAATGACCAGGAACATTAAAACCGGAGAATAGGCGGCAATATAAAGCCGTAATTCATCTAACGACATTTTACCTCCGTTTCCGGGCGTAGTAGCCCATAAATCATTTCCAACTATGCTCCATTCGACAAGAACGAGGATTATCCTTTATTTTTCGACGCGCTCCGGTAGGTAGCCAAAAAGTTGCGCCGGAAATCGGGGAAGTTGCCATCGAGAATCGCCTGGCGCATCTGCCGCATGAAATCCTGCAGGAACCAGAGATTGTGCAGCGTCAGGAGGCGCAGGCCGAAAATCTCTCCGGCCCGCACCAGATGGCGGATATAGGCGCGGGTGTAACCGCCCCGGCAGGCGTAACAGCCGCAGTTATCTTCCAACGGCCGGTGGTCATGGGTGTAGTCGGTGTTCTTCATCACCAGTCGCCCTGTCCAGGTCATGGCCATGCCGTTGCGGGCCACGCGGGTGGGGAAGACGCAGTCGAACATGTCAATGCCCCGGGCAACACCCTCCACCAGGCAGTCCGGCGTCCCGACGCCCATCAGGTAGCGGGGCTTGTCCGCCGGCAACAGCACGGTAGTGCTTTCCAAAATCTCATACATGAGCTCCGGCGGCTCGCCGACGCTGAGTCCGCCGACGGCGTAGCCCGGCAGGTCCATCTCGATCAGTGCCGCCACGCTTTCAGCACGGAGGTCGTGGTACATGCCGCCTTGCACGATGCCGAAGAGCCCCTGGTCCTCCCGCGTCATCGCCTTTTGGCAGCGCTTTGCCCAGCGCAGTGTCCGGGCCAGGGAGTCGGCGGTGTAGGTCCGGTCCGCCGGGTACGGCACGCATTCGTCAAAGGCCATGACGATATCCGAGCCCAGCGCCGTCTGCACGGCAATGGAAATCTCCGGCGACAGGAACTGCTTCGAGCCGTCGATATGGGAGCGGAAGGTCACGCCCTCCTCGGTGATTTTCCTGAGCGGCCCCAGGCTGAAGACCTGGAATCCGCCGCTGTCGGTCAGGATGCCCCGCTTCCAGCGCATGAAGGTATGCAGGCCGCCGCCCTCCCGGATGAGATCCGGCCCCGGTCGCAGGAAAAGGTGATAGGTATTGCCGAGGATGATATTGGCGCCCAGGTCTTCCAGTTCGTCCGGCGATACCGCCTTGACCGAGGCCTGGGTTCCCACCGGCATGAAGATTGGCGTCGGGAAACTCCCATGCGGCGTGTGCAGGACGCCGGCCCGGGCGCCCGTCGCCTCGTCCCGCCGGATCAATTCGTATGTTATCGCTGGCAAGAAACGCCCTCCTGTCAATCTGTACTAACATATCATTATATACTATATGTCAAGACTTTTTGATGGAAAAACGCCGACTGCCAAGCGTTGATTCCGGGGCGCAGGGAAATGAGAATGCGATTCTTCAGGAGAGGTTCATCCCCTACATGCCGGCCGGATCGATGTCAATCCAGACATCGGTACGCCGATGGAGTCCCTGGGCTTGCAGGAAGTCTTGCACCGGCGGCAGGTGGTCTGTCTTGATGAGTAGGCAGAAGCGGTACACACCCCGATATTTGCTGACGATGGCCGGCGCCGGGCCGAGAATCTGTTGCCGGCGGCTTTGGGGAAAAGCGCGCTCAAAGGCGTCCCGCAGGCGGGCGGCGTCTTCCTGCGCCCGGGCTTCGTCCTCATGCAGGAAGGTGAGTTTGACGAGACGGCAGAATGGTGGGAAGAAAAGCTCTTGACGCAGAACGGCTTCCTGACGGTAAAAACCCTCGTAATCCTGATGGATTGCGCACTGGACGGCGTAGTGTTCGGGATTGTAGCACTGCACCAGCACCCGGCCGGGAACATCGCCGCGGCCCGCCCGGCCGGCTGTCTGGGTGATGAGGGCGAAGCAGCGTTCCGCCGCCCGGAAATCGGGCAGGTTCAGCGACGCGTCGGCACTGATGATGCCAACGGTGGTAACATTGGGGATGTCGTGGCCTTTCGCCACCATCTGTGTGCCCAGCAGGATATCGTATTCGCCGCGCCGGAACGCGTCGAGAATCCCGGTGTGGGCGAATTTCCGCCGGGCGGTGTCCCGGTCGAGACGAATGACCCGGGCCTCGGGGACGAGCCGGGCCAGCTCCTGCTCCAGCTTCTCGGTGCCGGAGCCGAAATAGCGGATATAGGTGCTGCCACAGGACGGGCAGATGTCCGGGGGCGTTTCATGGGCGTCGCAGTGATGGCAGGCGAGCCGCCCGTCCTGGTGATAGACGAGAGGAAGGCCGCAGAAGCGGCAGACTATGACGTGGCCGCAGGAACGGCACATGATGAAAGTGGAATAGCCGCGCCGGTTCAGCATCAGGACGACCTGACGGCGGGCAGCGACGGTCTCATGGATGGCTGCCTGCAGGGGGCGGGAGAGAATCTGCCGGTTTCCCTGACGGAGTTCCTGTCGCATATCGACGCATTCCACCGCCGGCAGGGGGCGGTTCTCTACCCGGTGTGGCAGTGTGAGGAGGGAAAGCCGTCCCTCCCGCGCGAAATGGAAGGTCTCCAGAGAGGGCGTAGCGCTGCCCAGGAGCAGGACGGCCCGGTGGATGCGGGCCAGGGCTGCCGCCACGGTGCGGGCCTGATAGCGGGGCGCCTCGTCCTGCTTGTAAGACATATCCTGCTCCTCGTCCATGATGATGAGGCCCAGTCGCGCCGCCGGCGTGAAAAGGGCCGAGCGGGCACCGATGATGATACCCGCCTCCTCGCGTCGGATGCGGAAGTAAGCGTCGTTGCGCTCGGCCACAGACAGGCCGCTGTGAATCACCACGATATCGCCGGCGAAGCATTCCCGGAACACGCGCACAAGTTGTCCGGTCAAGGCGATTTCCGGCACCAGCACGATGACTTGCCGTCCCTGCCGGCGGACGGCCGCCGTAGCCTCCATGTAGAGGCGCGTCTTGCCGCTGCCGGTGACGCCGTAGAGCAGGAAGCCCCGCGCCTTGTCCGGGCGCAGGCTGGGAAGAAGTGAATCCAGTGCCGCCTGTTGCTCGTCCGTCAGCGGTGGCAATGCGGCTGTCGGAGGTGGGCCCGCTTCCCGGTAACTGTCCCGAAGGCACCGTCGTTTCTCGACGCGGGCCAGGTCCGTCGCGACCACTGCCTGAATGATCGGGCGGGAAAAGCCTTCCTTTCGCAGCGTCGCCAGCGGGATTTCCGCGGTCTCCCGCAGGCGCGACAGCAGGCGGAGCTGGGCCGGTTTCCGCGCATAGCCGGCGAGCTGCTCTGGCGTGATGTCTTCCGGACGGCATAGCCATTCCTCATAGCGGTCGGCGCTTTTCTTTTGGGCCTGATAGACCTTTTCCAGCCAATGACGGCGCTGCATCTTTTCCAAAGCCGCAGCCAGTTCCGTCCCGGGAAACGCCTGTCGCAGGGCACTGCGCTTCTGGGGGCCATGCTCGGAGAGATAGCGGTGAAGGGCGGCCGGTAGCTCTTCCGGCGTATCGCCCGCCGGCAGGGGGAGTGCCTGATAGCGCGCCTCAATCCGCACACCACTTTTCCCCGGCATGAAAAGCCGCATCATTTCCGCCAGAGAGCAGAGGTAGAAATCCGACAGCCAACGCGCCGCCTCAATCATTGCCGGGGTAAACCAAGCCTCCTCGTCCACGGTTGACGCGATGTCCTTGAGCCGGGCCTCGTCCACTGTCGCTGATTGGGTCAGCGCCACCACGAAGCCTTCCACTTTCCGGCCGCCAAAGGGCACCAGCACGCGCCAGCCCACGTCCACCTCCGCCAGCGATGGCGGTATCCGGTACGTATAAGAGCGGGCGATGCTCTTCACCGGGATATTCACGAATACTTCTGCGAATTGCATGATTACACCGCTCCTTATTTCGCGCAGAAATGATTACCGGGTTCCTTTGTTGCAGTACATTCATTGTAGCATAAGTCCGGGGCGAGGGAAACGGGGAGGCATGCCAAAAAGAAATAATCGATGATGGGGGCGTTCTCGAAAAAGCAAGTGTCATTTAAGCAAGTGCCGTGTCTTTCACATGGCGCGTCATACCGTTTCCGTCGGGCAGGACAAGAAAAAAGGGACTCTGGAAAACCAGAATCCCCTTGCGTTACAAAGATGGTGCGCTCGGCGGGAGTCGAACCCACGCTTTCAGCTCCGGAGGCTAACGTCCTATCCACTGGACTACGAGCGCTTGTACCTTTCAATTATAGTCTTTTCTCCCCCGGTTGTCAAATTTTTCCTCACTGCATGAACGTCCGGGAGGCGAGGTTGGTGAGGATGGCCAGGCCCTCGGGGCAAATGCCGGCGGCCAGCGTCGCGGCGGCGCTGATGAGCGCCACTGCCTTTGCCGCGGGCGGTACCCGGAGCGGCGCCGCCAGCGCTTCTTCCTCCGGGGCCAGGTCGCGATACATCGCTTTTGTCACCTGGAGATAGTAGTAAACGGAAATCATCGACATGACGAAGCCGATGAAGGCCAGCCAGAGATGGCCGCGGTCCACCGCCGCCGTGAAGATGTAGATCTTGCCGGCGAAGCCCGCCGTGGGAGGAATGCCCGCCATCGAGAGCAACGAGATGGTCATGACCGCCGCCAAAAGAGGCGCCGCCTGGGACAGTCCCGTCACGTGCCGCTGCGACGTGCCGCCGCGCTCCGCGTCCACCACCGACAGCACGGCGAAAGCGCCGACATTGGCGAAGACGTACAGCATGGCGTAGAACATGACCGCTTTCACGCCGGGATAGTTCGCCGCCGCGATGCCCGCCATCATGTAACCCGCCTGGGCGATGGAGGAATAAGCCAGCATTCGCTTGAGGTCCGTCTGCCGGATGGCCAGCAGGTTGCCGCCGATTATCGAGAGGGCGGAAAAGCCCGCCACAACCGGTAGCCAGTATTCCCCGAGGAAGGGGAATGCGGCGAAGAGAACCCGCATGAAGACGGCCAGTCCCGCTGCCTTCGAGGCCATGGCAAGAAGCGCCGTGACCGGCGTGGGCGCGCCCTGATAGACATCCGGGGCCCACATGTGGAAAGGAATGACCGAGAGCTTGAAGAAGAAGCCGACGATGACCAGGACCGTGCCGGCCAGCCCGGCCGCGTAGAAGAGGTGCACGTTCTGGCAGACCACGGCGAAATCAAGGCTACCACCCGTCCCGTAAACGAGGCTGATGCCGTAGAGCATGACCGCTGTAGAGCCGGCGCCGACGACCAGGTACTTCACCGCCGCTTCGCCGGAATCGGCGGAAGAGAGCCGGAAGCCCACGAGGATGTAAAACGAAACCGTCATGAGCTCGAGGCCGATGAACGCCGTCAGGAAGTCGTTGGCCGACGCCATGACGCACATACCGAGAAGCGCTGAGAGCAGCAGCGAATAGAATTCGCCGGCACAGGTCAGGCATTTTTCCGCATAGTCGAGGGAAAACAGGACGGTGAAAATCATGCCGAGAAGGAAAAGCTGCTTGAAGAACAGCGCGTAGTTGTCGGCGATGAAGAGCCCCATGCAGAACACCGGGCTGTCCCCTTCATGGAACAGGCCACAGGTATGGGCGAAAATCGCCGCCAGGCCCGCTGCCGTCAGATAGGCCACCGGACGCCGGGAGGCGCCTTTGGCTATCGCCAGATCCATGACCAGCGTCGCCAGCAGGAGGATCAGGATGAGGATTTCCGTCTGCACTGCCATGAAATCCATCAGAAGCCACCTCCCAACAGAGTCGGCGCACCGCTAAGCTGCGCCAGAAGCGGCTCCAGCGGTGTGACGCCGGAGCGGATGACGCCCATCAAAAGCTCCGGGAAGAGGCCGAAGCCGACGAGGAATACGCCCAACAGCAGCAGCGGAACGAGGTCCGCCCCCTGCTCATCCGGCACCGCGGCAAAGCGCTCCACCCGCGGGCCAAACAGGACTTTCGCCAGCATCCGGAGGATGTAGAGTGCCGAGAAGATGATACCGGCAATGGCGAGGAAGGCGCAGACCGGATAAACGGAAAGCGTCCCCACGAAAATCGTGAATTCCGGTACGAACCCGATGAGTCCCGGCAGACCCACCGAAGCGAGGCCCGCCAGCATGAAGCCCACCGTGAGCCGCGGCAGATGGTGGGCAAGGCCCGCCAATTCAGGCACGCTCCTGAGATGCGTCCGCTCGTAGATGTAGCCAATCTGCGAGAAGAACAGTGAAGCCATGATGCCGTGGGCCACCATGTTAGCGATGGCGCCGGTGATGCTGACCGCGTTGAGGGCCGCGAAGCCCAGCAGGACATAGCCCATGTGGGATACCGACGAATAGCCGATGATGTACTTGAGGTCCTTCTGTACCATGGCGATATAGGCCGCGTACATGACGTTGATCATGGCCAGGGCCGCGATCAGCGGCGCCCAGAACTTCGCCCCCAGCGGAAGCACCAGCAGGCCCAGGCGGATGAGACCGTAGCCGCCGATTTTCTTGAGCACGCCGGCGTGAATCATCGAGACCGCCGTAGGCGCACCGGCGTAGCCGTCCGGCGACCAGCTGTGGAACGGGAACATGGAAAGCAGCGATCCGAAGCCCAGCAGCAGCAGCAGGAAAGCGAAAATCTGGAAATCCTCGCTGAGCATTCCCGTCCGGCTCGCCTCGACGAGGGCCGCCATGTCAAAGGTCTGTCCCCCGGCTTCCAGGAACAGGGAAACAACGCCTACCAGCATGAAAGCCGAGCCCATCAGCAGGAAAATCGTCAGCTTGATGCCGGCGTATTCCTTCGGAACCCGCTTCGTCGAGCCCCAGATGAGGACCATGATGTAAATGGGAATGACCACGACCTCGTAGCAGAGCAGGAAGATGAAGAGGTCGCGGGCGATGAAGGTACCGGTGACACCGGCGATCAGCACCATCAGCAGTACGAAGAAATCCTTCGGGCGCTTTTCGATGTTCCAGGAACTGAAGACCGACGCCAGCCCGATGACGTCCGTCAAGAGCAGCATGGGCAGCGAGATGCCGTCCACGCCCAGGGCGTAGGTGACGCCGAGGTCGGTAATCCAGGGAATGGACTCCGTGAACTGCATACCGCCCGCCGCTGTGTCATAAGCGGCATAGGCGTACAGTGTCAGGACCGTTGCCAGCGTCATCGCCCCGGCGGCAATCAGCCGGATCTGATCCCGGGATTCCCGCGGCAGCAGGCAGATGGCCAGCGCGGCCAGAAGCGGCGCCAGGAGCACGGTGGATAAAAGCGGCAAACCCATCAGAACGCACCTCCCAGCACCGAAAGCACCAGCCAGGCAAAGACAAGGCTGTAGGCCACCAGCGCGATGGCGCCGCAGTAGAATACGGTGACATAGCGTTGCACCTGGCCGTTTTCCGCCAGCCCCAGGACACCGCTCAGACCGCCGGTGAAACGGGCCAGCCCGTTCACGATGCCGTCCACGATGTGAAGGTCGAACCAGTAGAGAACCGCCCCGAACTTATCGACGAAGGTATTGCGGATGACCGTATAAATCTCGTCGATATAGTATTTGTTGTAGCTCAGGGTATAGAGGACGCCGAGCCGCCGGCTGATTTCGTAGGAAGACCAGCGCTTCGCCACGTAAATCTCATAGGCGAGGAAGAAGGCGAGCAACGTAAGCGCCACTGAGGTACCGGCAATCTGCCAGCTGATGTGCTCCTCAGTGATGGGCCCGTGGAAAACCCACTCGCCGAAGCCGGCGAAATGGCCCCAGACGCCGCTGACAACGGAGAGCGCCGCCAGGACCACCAGCGGCCAGCGCATCCAGGCGTTGGTTTCCTGGGCCGGGCAATCCGGCTTCACTTCGCCGAAGAAAGCCACGAACAGGAGCCGCGCCATGTAGAAGGCGGTGAGGAACGCCGTTACTGTCGCCAGGATATAGAGCGGCGTACTCACTTCCGCCGCCGCGGCCAGGATGGCGTCCTTGGAGAAGAAGCCGGCCAGCGGCGGCACACCGGCAATGGCCAGCACGCCGATGGTCATGCACCGGAAGGTCACCGGCATCCGCTCTTTGAGGCCGCCCATTTTGAAGATGTCCGCCTCTTCGTGCATCGCCTCGATGACGGCGCCGGCGCAGAGGAAGAGCAGCGCCTTGAAGAAGGCGTGGGTCATCAGATGGAACATGGAAGCCGTCAGTGAACCTACGCCCAGCGCCAGCATCATGTAGCCGAGCTGGCTGATGGTGGAGTAGGCCAGTATTCTCTTGAAAGGCCGCTGGGTGATGGCGATGGTGGCGGCGAAGATGGCCGTGAAACCGCCCACCCAGGCGATGACTTCCAGAACGACGGGCAGGGCGCTGAACAGGAAATAGGCCCGGCCCACGAGATAAACGCCCGCTACCACCATCGTGGCGGCATGGATAAGCGCCGACACCGGCGTCGGCCCTTCCATGGCGTCGGGCAGCCAGACGTGAAGCGGGAACTGCCCCGACTTGCCGATGGGGCCGATGAAGAGCAACAGGGCGATGACCGTGAGGATGCCGCCGCCCGTTTCCCAGATATACGTCGGCAGCAGCGCTTTCAGCTCCAAGAAGTCCAGCGTGCCGAAAGTGAGTTGCACCAGCAGGATGCCCAAAAGCATCCCGAAATCGCCGATGCGGGTCGTGATGAAGGCCTTCTTCGCCGCCTCCCGGGCCGAATCCTTATAGTAGTAGAACCCAATCAAAAGGTACGAGCAGAGGCCTACCAGTTCCCAGAAGGCATACATCTGCATGAAGTTCACCGAAAGCACCAGCCCCAGCATGGAGGAGGCGAACAGCGACAGGAAGGCGAAGAATCGCCCGGCGCCGGGATCGTGGGCCATGTAGCCCACGGAGTAAATCTGTACCAGGAGCGCCACGGTCGTCACTACGAACAGCATCATTGCCGTCAGCGGATCGACGAGCACTCCCATGAAGAGCTCAATATCTCCCACCTTCGCCCAGAGCGTTTTCATGACGAAGGGATCGGCCATGACGACGGGACGGGTGATCACCGCGCCCGCGACGCCCAGAGCCAGAAGGAAGCTCAGAGCGCTCATGGTGATGGCGATTTTCGCCGAGGTGTCCTTGTCCTGACGGGTTCCGAGGCCGATGATCAGGAAGGCCAGGGCCGGGAGCAACGGAATCAGCCAGGCGTGCGTCAGCGCGAAATCAAACACGAAGCTCCCTCCTAACCCTTCAGATGATCGAGATCATCGAGATTGACCGTATTGCGGTCCCGGTAAACGCGAAACGCCAGCGCCACGCCGATGGCGATTTCCGCCGCCGCGACGGCGATGGAAAAAATGGCCATGAGTTGTCCGGAGTGGTCCGGCATCGGCAGATAGTGATTGAAGGCGACGAGGTTGATGTTGACGGCGTTCAGCATCAGTTCGACGCACATCAGCGCCGGGATGATGCCCCGCCGGGTCAGCAGCCCGAACAGGCCGATGGCGAAGAGAAGCGCCGCCAGCAACAGGTAATGCGTCAGGCCGATATGCGTCGCAAAGCGGAAGATGTCCATAGCTGTCAGCGAAAACGGATCCGTCATGCTTCATCGGCCCCCTTTGCCAGGATGATGGCCCCGATCATTGCGACCAGGAGCAGGATGGCCGCCACCTCAAAGGGCAGCACATACTTCGTCAGCATGAGATCGGCCAGCCCTGTCACGCTGTCACCGAGCGCCGCCGGCGCCTCCTGGAAGGGAGAGAGCAGCGCCGCCAGCGCCATCGTCAGCAGGAAACCGCCGGCGACTATGGCCGCCCCCGCCTGATGGAGCAGGCTTCGGGACGGATTGGAGTGGGCCATGTCCTCGCGGCGCGTCAGCATGATGGCCATGACAATCAGGATGGCCACTGCCCCGCCATAGACGAGGAACTGCACCGCGCCCATGAAATCCGCCGCCGTATAGAGGTAAAGGCAGCCGACGCCGATGAAGGACGCCGTGAGCAGCAGGGCGCTGTGGACGACGTTGCGGCAGAGCACCACGCCGAGGGCCGACAATACCGCGACGCCGGCCAGGGCGTAAAAGATGCCTGCCTGAATGAGGTCCGGCGCCCCCATCTCCACGGCCATGTCCATGCCACCGTTTACCAGGGAATGGACCAGGGAAAGCAAATCATTCACGGGGCTTCACCTCCGTGTCCGCCGGCTTTGCCGCCGGTGGTGCAGCGGCCGCCGGCTTCGGTGCCGCCTTGGGCACCGGCGGCGGTGTGGGATTGGCCGCCGCCTGGGTCATGACTTCCGCCAGATAAGACCGGTCCTCGTCGGTCATGACCTGATGGACGAGGTCTTCCTTGTGCCAGGTGGAAATCTCGTAATCCTTGTCCCAGGAAAGAGCGTGAGGGGCGCAGCCCTCAATGCAGAGGTCGCAGTACAGGCAGCGTCCCATGGAATGCACGTAGCTTTCCAGATGGCGTTTCCGGTTCGCGTCCGTCACGACCTTCAGCTTGATTGCCTGATTCGGGCACTGGATCGCGCAGAGCTGGCAGGCGATACATTTCTTGTAATCAATCGTCAGATGGCCGCCGCGGAAATGCTCGGTCATCGTCAGCTTTTCCTCCGGATAGCAGAACGTCGCTTTCTTGCCGAAGAAGTGACGGATCGTGATCCCCATTCCGGTAATGAGTCCCTTGCCAAACATCGTTCCGCCTCCTTACAGCAAACGGTAGATATAGATGCCGATGCCGGTGCACATCACATTGACGAGGGCCAGCGGCAGGAGCACCTTCCAGCTCAGCGACAGCATCTGGTCGATACGGGTCCGCGGGAACGTCCAGCGCAGCCACATGAAGACGAAGACCATGAAAACCGCCTTGAGCCCGAACCAGACGACACCGGGCAGGACCGGCCCGCTCCAGCCGCCGAGGAAAAAGGTCGTCGTGAGGATGGAGACGGCCAGGAGGTTCGCGTACTCGGCCAGAAAGAACAGCGCCCAGCGCATGCCGCTGTATTCGGAAAAAGCGCCGGCCACGATCTCCGACTCGCCCTCCACCAGATCGAAGGGCGTGCGGTTCGTCTCCGCCGTGGCCGTGATGACGAAAATCACGAAAGCGACGGGCTGCAGCAACACGAACCAGACGTTGTCGGCCTGCACCGCCACGATGTCGCTCATCTTCAGCGAACCGGTGAGCATCACGATACCCAAAAGCGAGAACACCATCGGCGCCTCATAGCTCAGCATCTGCGCCACCGTGCGCATGCCGCCGATCATCGCGTACTTGCTGTTGGAGGCGTAGCCGCCCATCAGGAACGGCAGCACCGCCTGAGACGAGATGGCGATGAGCAGGAATATGCCCACGTTGACGTCGGCGAAGACAGCCCCCTTATCGAAGGGGAAAAAGGCGTAGGCCAGCGCCGAGGGAACGAAGAGCAGCATCGGCGACAGCGCCCAGACCACTCGGTCGCAGCCGGCGGGGATGATGTCTTCCTTGCTCATGAGTTTCAGCATGTCGGCGAAGGGCTGCAACAATCCGAAGCGGCCGCCGACGCGGTTTGGCCCCAGACGCACCTGGATCAGGGCGCAGACCTTGCGCTCGGCGTAGGTGAAAACGATGGCCGCCGTCAGGATGACGCCGATCAGGGCGCCGAGCCCGATGAATTTCATGATGAGATCCGTCAGGAACTGGTTCCCGAAAAGAAGCATCAGGTATTCCCGGAGAACGCCGGCGACGGTGACGACGATTCCGTTTTCCAGCATTGCGTTCATCATAGCCAGCCCTCCTCAGCAGTCCACTTCGCCCATCAGCGGGTCGATGGCGGAAAAGGCCACGACGGAATCGCCGATGAGATAGCCACGGCACATATCGTCCAGCGCCTGCATATTGATGAAGGACGGCCGCCGGATATGCACCCGGTAAGGCTTCGCCGTCCCGTCGCTGACGATGTAGAAGCCGAGCTCGCCGCGGGTTCCCTCGGTGCGGCTGAAGACCTCGCCCTTGGGCGGCTTCAGCATCTTCGGGAACTTCGCCATGACCGGTCCCTCCGGCAGCCCCTCCAGCGCCTGGCGCACGATGCGGGCACTTTCGGTGATTTCCCGGAAACGCACCCGGAACCGGTCCCAGTTGTCGCCGTTCTCGCCCACCGGCACCTCGAACGCAAACTGCGGATAGACGCTGTAGCCGTCCACCTTGCGGAGGTCGAAGGGGATGCCGGTGGCCCGGATATTCGGCCCCGTCATGTTATGGGCCAGGGCCTGTTCCGGCGTGAGGCGGGAAACGCCCTTGAGACGGCGCTGGAAAATCTCGTTGCCCATGAGCAGGTTCGCGTATTCCTCGGTAAATTCCGGCACCCGGTCGAGGAATTTCCGGCATTTTTCGGCAAATTCCGGCGGCAGGTTACGGGCGACGCCGCCGACGCGGATGTAATGGAACGTCATGCGGGCGCCGCAGACGAGGTCGAAGAGGTCCAGGATTTCCTCCCGGTCCCGGAACGTATAGAGCATACCGGTACTGGCGCCGAGATCGTTGGCCAGAGAGCCGATGAAGACCTGATGGCTGGCGATGCGGTTGAGCTCCGCCATGATGACGCGGATGTACTCCGCCCGCGCCGGCACCTCGATACCCGCCAGTTCCTCCACCGCCCGGCAGTAGCCGAAATTGTTGTTCATCGACGAGACGTAGTCGAGGCGGTCCGTATAGGGAACACCCTGGATATAGGTGCGGGATTCCAGCAGCTTCTCGATGCCACGGTGGAGGTAGCCCATCATCGGCGTCGCCCGCAGGATCTTCTCGCCGTCGAGTTCCAGATTGACCCGCAGCACACCATGTGTCGAGGGGTGCTGGGGCCCCATGTTGAGGATATAGGTCTCAGTCTGCGGCATAGACGCGCCCTCCTTCCCGGCGAAGACGCGGCACTCTGGGCGGCGCGGCCTGCTTGTAGTCCTTGCGCAGCGGATGACCGGTGAAGTCCTCCGCCAAAAGGATGCGGCGGAGATCGGGATGGCCGCTGAACTCGATGCCCATGAGGTCATAGACCTCGCGTTCCTCGAACTCCGCCCCCGGGAACACGCCCGTCACCGAGGGCACCACGGGCGCGTCATGATCCAGCTTCACCTTGACCGTGATCCAGACATTGGGCCCCCAGGCGAAAAGATGGTACACCATCTCGAAATACGTCTTGTAATCCGCCGACGTCAGGTTTTCCAGCCGGGCGAAACCGAAGCGCGCATCGTCCCGCAGGAAGATCAGCAGTGCCGTGAGTTCCGCCGCCGGAATATAAACCGCCGGTTGCGCCGCTTCGCTGTCGTATTCAGCGGCGGGGAACGCTTCTTTCAGGGCCGACAGCAGCGGCGCGCCGATGTAGTTCTTCATCCCTCCGCCACCTGCTTTCCTGCTGCCTCCACCCGCTCCGGGTGCATGATTTTCTCCTTGAGTTTCAGCATGCCCTCAATCAGCGCCTCCGGCCGCGGCGGGCAGCCGGGGATATAGACGTCCACCGGCATCACCTTGTCAATGCCCGGTACCACCGAGTAGGAATCGGCGAAGGGGCCGCCGGCGATGGCGCAGCTCCCCATGGCGATGACGTACTTCGGCTCCGGCATTTCCTCGTAAAGACGGATGAGGGGCGGCGTCATCTTCCAGGTCAGCGTCCCGGCCACGATCAGGAGGTCGGCCTGCCGCGGACAGGGACGGAACACCGCGTAGCCGCAGCGCGAAAGGTCGAAGCGGGCCGCCGCCGTGCTCATCATCTCAATGGCACAGCAGGCGAGGCCCGAGGACAGCGGCCAGATGGAGTTGCCGTGGGCCCATTTGAACAGGGAATCCACGGTGGTGACGATCACGTTGTCCTTCAGGACCGGTGGCACGATATCCACTATTTCCACGACAGAGCCCCCTTCCGCCAGGCGTATGCCAGTCCCAAAGCCAGGATGGCGATGAAAATGAACATCTCCGCCAGGGCGAACAGCCCCAGCGCCCCGAAGCGCACCGCCCAGGGATACAGGAACACCGTCTCAATATCGAAGACGATGAAGATCAGCGCGTAGAGGAAATAGCCGGCGCGGTACTGCACATAGGTCTTCCCCTGGGTATCGACGCCGCATTCGTAGGGAATGCGCTTCTGCGGCGACGGCTGCCGCGGCTGGAGCAGAAACGCCGGGATCAGCGACATCACCGGAAAGAGCAGCGCCACGACGAAAAAGATGCCAAGTCCGCTGAGTTCACTCATAAAGCCCCTTCCTTTCCATTCTTACAAATCAATCGTTGTATATCCGGTTGAGCGGTGTCTCCTTGAAGAGATTGCCCTGCTCGATGTAACGGTGGACCATTTTCTCCGACTTGTGCCGCGTCTGCCGCATGATGGACAGGGAATCGGCGTTATGCTGGGCGGCGCTGGTGGCAAAGCCGCGACGCAGGCTGTGCCCCGCGAATTCCGCCGGATCGAGGCCGGCCATAGCGACGTACTTCTTGACCGTCAGCGCCACCGATTTGTCGCTAAGCTGTGTGGGCCGAAGCGTCCCCGTTTTCGTGATTGGATGGAAAAGCGGTCCCGTATGGAGGTCCGCCGCCTCAATCCACGCTTTCACCGCCCGGACAGCGCAGACGCTCGGCTCCGGCGCGTAGGGAATGGCAATCGTGCTGCCCTTGCCGAGCTGGTCGCCCTTTGCCCGGGGAATGAACACCGTGAGCCCCTGGGGGCCGAAAGTCAGGTCCTCCAGCCGGACGTTTACCAGCTCGGAGCGCCGGAACGCCCCGGCAAAACCGAGAAAGAGCAACGCCCTGTCCCGCAGGGAAGCGATGTCGTCCTTCCCCTCGAAGCAGTCCGCCAGCAGATAGAGCGTCTCATAGAGAATCGGCGCCTTGCCGTGCTGGAATGTCCCCCGCTCCCGGCGGATGGCGGACAGCGTGGCGCGGACCAGACTGTCCTTGGCCGGGTTCCGTTCCCGGTCGTAGCCGGCGGCGATATGATTCTCGGAAATGGCCGTCACCCGTCGGGCCACGGTGTTCGCCTTCACCGTCGCGTCCACGTCGGTGAGGTCGTTCAGATAGTTGACGATGGTCTCCGGCGTAGCGGGCAGCGCCGTCACGTCGTGGTAACGGCACCAGTCGGCAAAGTCGTTCCAGTCGGCGTGATAGGCCCGAAGGGTGTTGTCGGACTTGGACCGGTGCAGCCGCACCTTGCTCTTGGCGGACAGCGACTCGTTCCCGTCCATCCGCTGGCTGCTGCCGATCATGAAATCTCCGTTGGGTTCCATAGTATCACCTGCTGTCATTCTCCGTTATACGCGCGGACAATGCCTGGTTCCAACCTGTTATCAATCGCCCGCGGTTTATGCAGAAACCGTTAGTATCTGCCCGCATTTTGCCGGGCGAGTATTAACGGCTTCCAGTATATAACGGAAACATGGTATTTTGCAAGAAAGTATACATGATACATATTAAATTCACATATTTTTCCCGGGGTGGCAAACGGCGCCGAATCCTTTATCATGGAACTATCACGAACCAACGAAAGGAGACTTTGCCATGACCATTGTGATCACCCGTGAGGAACAGACGGACGGCGGTCGCTATACGGCGGTCGCCGATGGCCGCCCGGCCGGCATGATGACCTATCGGCGCCCGGAGAAGGGGCGCATTGTCATCGATCACACGCGCGTCGAGAGCACTTTCAACGGCCAGGGTGTCGGTGCCCGGCTTGTCGCCCGGGCCATCGATGACGCCCGGACCGGAGGCTATCGGATTACGCCGGTCTGCTCCTTCGCGGTCCGCTATTTCGGGAAGCATCCTGAGACCGCCGACGTCCTCGCCGGAGAAAATCCCGGCTGAGTCCTTTTCCCAGCGGTAATTCCGGCGTTTCGGTGCCAAAAGACCGGCGCGGGACTTGCCGGCGCCGGTCTGGGAATGCTTCTGTGAAGTTTTTGTCAATCGTCTTCTAAATCGCGCCGGCGGCGGTTGATGGAGGTCAGTCCGCGGTAGATGGTACTGATATCGATGTCGTTGCCCCGGGACTCCATGTATTTCTCCAGCTTCCGCTTGACCCGTTGCAACGCGTTGTCGATGGATTTCACATGGCGGTGCAGGTCCACCGCAATCTCCTGGTACGATTTGCCATCGAGATAGGACATCAGCACCCGCCATTCGAGGTCGCTGAGGATTTCCTCCATCTTCGCCTCGATGTCGATGAACTCTTCCCGGCTGATGACCAGCTCTTCGGGGTCGGTGATCCGCGCCCCCGAGAGTACGTCCAGCAACGTGCGGTCCGAGTCCTCATCGTAGATGGGCTTGTTCAGCGATACATAGGAGTTCAGCGGGATATGCTTCTGCCGCGTCGCCGTCTTGATGGCGGTGATGATCTGTCGCGTCACGCAGAGCTCGGCGAAAGCGCGGAAGGAGGACAGCTTGTCGTTGCGAAAATCCCGGATCGCTTTGTAGAGCCCAATCATCCCTTCCTGGATGATGTCCTCCCGGTCGGCGCCAATCAGGAAATAGGACCGCGCCTTGGCCCGCACGAAATTCTTGTATCGATTGATCAGATAGTCCTGGGCAGCCCGGTCATCGTTGTCCTTGATGGAGAGGACGATTTCTTCGTCCGTCAGATCGTCAAATTCGCTGGCCGGGTTCTCCAGGCTATCTGCTCTTACCTCCGCGTCCATTCATAAGCCTCCCCGTTCCGTATGGTCATTACAAGACGCTTCAACGGTTTGCTGTTACGGAGAGAATTATACATTAGAAAGGGGTTGGCGTCAAGGCGAAAACCCTTGAAAATAAACGACTTTCCTAAAAAACGGCAATCGGTGTAACCGCTCCCCTTTGACATCGGCTTACAGCGTGTTATAACCCGAGTTTTACAGTTTGAAGCCAATATTAGCAAATCAGATAGCACGCAAAGCCAGAAAAGACGCGAATTCAGCGTCTTTTTTGTTTCTGCTCTTTACGTTATGCTCTAGTTGTGCTATAATATGGCGGGTGATAA
>JAFSWT010000090.1 GCA_017444395.1 Schwartzia sp. (in: firmicutes)
AAGCTCTCCGCAACGCCCATGTCCTCCATGACTTCCCGCAGGAACTCGTCGTTGGGCACATCCGACAGCCGGTAGAAGCACTGCCCTTCGTCCAGGTTGTTCATCGCCACCAGGGGAATCTCCCGGCCCGGCTTGTAGTTGACGATGAAGGTGTAGGAGATGATGGCCCGGCGCAGGCGTTTGGGCTTCGGTTCGCCGCCCTGGATGAAGATTTCCGAGTAATCGTTGATGTCGTGGCAGGCGGGAAGCAGCGCATCGCGGTTGAAGGAGCCGATCCGCTTGCTTTCCGTATCGTACTGGAGTGCCGCCATCAGCTCGTCCGGTGTCGTCTCGATGGAAAAATACGCACCATTGGGCTTCAGGCAGGTCATTTGCGCCAGCAGGAAGTCGTAGAGCTTCGAGGTGTACTTGTTCTTGAAGTGCATGATGGTATCGGGGGAATAGATGATCTCGTATTTCTTCCGCATCTCGATCATGATGCGCCGCATCCGCTGGGTGAAACGGATCTTGTAAATGTAGGGAGAGCCTTTGGGGGCGGTGATGCTCTCGAAGATGGAGAAGGTCCCCCACCCTTCCTCGTTCTCGAAATAGACTGTCGGAGCCACGTCAATCAAGGTGCGCGCCGCTGTCTTGAGCCCTTTCTTGAGATTGTCGGGACGCATGCCGATGACATCGGCCATTTTGCGGATGTCCACGTTGTAATCCTGGTTGATTTCCGGATCGTCGTGGGCGCCGACCTGCGCGATTGCCTGTGTATAGAGGCGGTTCTGCATGACCGACATGTTCTCCGAGTACTTCGCCAGCGCGAAGCTCTTGGTCTTGGTTACCCGTTCGTGGGTTTCATCCGGCAATATCTCAAGGTCCAGATTGAGCTGGTCCGCTTCCATTTCCCTGCCTCCTCGCAAAATCTTGTTGCCCGGAAAGTACTCTATCACAAGATGTTGTTTTTGTCTACCGAAAAAAACGCACCATTGAAATCGGCGGACGATGGCTTCCATTAGAAAATGGAAATAATTTTTCTTTTTTAGTATATAAATATAAAAAGGCAAAATAATATAAGGGACGGATGGATGGGCGGAAAACCCTGTCATAACGGGATTCCTGTCGTGCGTTTTTTTTCATTGGTGCGAAAAAACCCGCATGGCCGGTCCTGGGATGCGGAAAAGTCCGCTACAACAGAGGGAATGGTGCGAAAAAGAGGAAAGCGTATTATATATGAGCGTTTTCTCGCACTATACTGTCAATCGTGCGGTTTTTTCCGCCTGATTGACATGGTTATGCGGAAATAAACGCACGATTGACCTGCCGGTAGCGAAAAAAACGCATGACAAAATGCTCGCGGAATTTTCCGCACCATTGAAATAAAAAAATTTTTTCGAGGATTGACTTGCGAATGGGGGGATTCTCCCCGGAAACGGGAAAGATGGGCGGAAGTTCCCGGAATGTCAATCTTTTTCGGGAAAATCCAGGGTGAAAAGGTCGATTTTTTGCAGTGATTCCTCCTGCTGGCCGCTCGAATCGCCGAGTTCTTCCGGCGTGTGGCCACGATGGATGATGCACCGGGTATGATGGCAAAGGTCTTGCAACAGATTCACGAAATGCGAAAGCTGTCTGCGGGTGAAACGGATATTCTGTTCTTTGAACAGGAATTCAAGGAGTTTCGGGAAAGGGGTGTTCAGGACAATCAGGACGACCAGGCGGAGCATCAGATCATCAACGGGGAGCCGGCTGTATGACACGGATTTCTTGAGGTACGTCCTGGTTTTTTTGGCTTGCGGTGTATCGAGCAGGAAATGTTCCGGTTCCTGCTCGATTTCCGCCGGGGTGGGAATGTAAAATGGCTTGTCGCCCTGAATGGCGAGCAGGGCGTCTTTGTCGGGGACGCGGACGGAGATAAGCGCACCGTCTTCCAGCCGCCATGACCTCATGTCCGGCGGGATGGCGTCTGTTTCGCGCAAAAGCGCTGTTTCTCCGTCGGGGGAGAAGCGGTCATCGAGTTGAACGAGCTGTTGCAGGATTGGGATGGGCGTTATGCCGTACAGGATGTTGGCCGCACGCAGGCATTTATAGATCCATAGCCGGCGGCGGCGCGTTTCGTCGAAGCCGGGGTCCTGGCTGCACTGGCGGAACGTGTCGATGACTTCCGCCGCAAGGAAAAAGGACTGGTGATTCCCGGTATCGAAGAAGACATAGTCGGCGTCCTGCAGGATGGGAAATATGTCCCCGGATTGACGGGGCGGCTTCTTGCCGTTGGCAATCGCTTTCAGGCGGGTGGTCTCCTGGTCATCCAGCAGATAGAGATATGATTGAATGACTTCGGGGGAGGCGGTGGTCTCCCAAAGCGTCTGGATCAATTGTTTCTTGGCATTAGCGGATTTCAGGGGAATGCCCTTGGCCTGGCCCAGGTCGAGGAGATCGGCTTTCGTCAGGTTCTGGTAGAGTTCCTTCAGCGGCTTGAACGGCGCCGGTTTCTTCACGGCGGGCGCGGCCAGCAGCTTCTTCAGTTGGGCAACGAGGTCATCCATCGCGAGGTCCTGGTCCGGGGGTTGACTGCGGCGGCGGGTTTTTGCCGGTTCTTTGGCGCCAAAGCCGTTCCGGCCGGCGAAGATATCCTCATAGATCTGGCGCGTGGTGCGCGTGTCGGTGAAGGAGGGGTCCAGGACGCAGTGAAAGGAGAGAAAATCATTGACATCCTCCAGATCGTAGGGTTGGCATTCCGGATAGAATTCGTCCCCGTCTTCTTCCGGCTCGTCGTCGTCCATCATTCCGTAGAACCCGTAGATGCCGCCGCAATCCTCCGGCGGGCAGTCGCCCTTGTATTTGATCACGAGCGGATAATCGTGGGGATAATCGGTGAGGATGTTCTCGACGGTGACCTGGTGCTGCCAGTCATCCCCCATATCGTAAGTGTAGGTGAATTTCTGTTTGAGGCCCAGGAAATCGCGGATGTAGGTCGTCTGCGCCGGAAAGTCCTTCCGGAAAAAGAAGTCGTCATTCGCGGTGCCGAAGGCCTCATCCTTGTCTATGATATGAAGGCCCTGCCAGCCGCCAAACTGGAAATCGGACAGATGATAGCCCTCCCACCCCATCGCCACGTTAAAGACGACCGAGAGCTGGGAAAATGTCAGGCAGTCCGGTACGATGACGCGCCGCCAGATGGGCGGATGGGAATTCTTGAGCATGACTTTTAATTGATAGGCCGACACAGTAATACCTCCTAAATTTTATACAGAAATACGGCTGATAAAGAGATGGCGCACGAGATAGAGTGAAACAGGAAATATAATATTACGGAAACTATGAAACCATATTTTTGCTACGCCGTTTTCCGGTCCACCGGCCGGACAGGACGGGAAGCAAAATGGCCAGGAGAACCAGCAGGATGCCGACGAGCTCGGTGGCACCGAAACGGGTATCGAAAAACAGCGCCGCTAAAAGGACGGAGGCGGCCGGCTCCACGGTGGCGGTGATGGTGGCTTCCTCGGGGGAGAGACGCAGCAGGCCGGCGTTGAACAGGACGAAGGCAAGCGAGGTGCCGAAAACGATGATAAAAGCGACATCCCAAAAGACTTCGGGCCGGAAGAAGGGGCGCCAGTCGAGACCGTCCACCAGCGGGCAGGAAACGGCGCCGCCGATGAGCATGCCGAGGGACAGCAGGGTGTAGGGATGGATTTCCAGCAGGAGCTGACGGGGGTAGATGGTGGCGAAGGCGAACAATGCCCCCGAGGCCAGGCTCCAGAGCAGGCAGGGCAGCGGCACGGCCAGGCGTTCCAGATGGCCGCCGGTCACGAGGAGGACGATGCCGCTGATGGCCAGCAGGACGGCCATCGCTTCCGAGGGTTTCGGCCAGCGCCGGGCCCGCAGGGCATCATAGGTGATGACCATGGCCGGGCAGGTGTAGCAGATGACGGTGGTGGCCGCGGCGTTGCCGGCGGCGATGCCCTGGAAATAGGTGTACTGTACCAGGAATATGCCGCCGATTGCAAAGATGGAGACGCTCCACCACAAACGCGGTCTGGCCCGGAGCACCGCCCATCCCGTTTTCAGGGTGCCGGTGCGCCAGGCCAGAAGAAGGAGCAGAAGCCCCGCCAGGATCATGCGGATGTTCGTCAGGGCCATCGCGTTTTGTTGGGAATGGGCGAAGAAATGCTGGGCGGCGGTACCGCTCCCCGCCCAGAGAACCCCTGCCAGGGCTACCATCAAAAGCGCGACGGTCTTGCTCAAAATCATATCATTCCTTTTAGAAAAAAGTTCCAATAATAGATATATTTGCGAGACTGCAAGGAGAAAACGGTGAAATGTTATTTTAATAAACGGTGATTTCGATGTTACGATAGATATTGTCCCCAAAGGAGCATCAGACCGCGGGTTCCTGCGGGGCGTCCAGGGTGCCGGCCAGATCGTGGTCGGTCATGGCGCAGACGGTGGAATCGGACCAGACGTTTTCCGCTGTCTCGATCATGTCGATGATGGTGTAGAGCGGCAGGATGACGCCCATGAGGCCCAGGGGCGCCCCCACCGACGACATCAGCGACAGGGTCAGGAAGTAGCAGCCCATCGGGACGCCGGCGTGGCCGATGGCCGCCAGCACGGCGATGAACATCCAGGTGATCATCGTGCCCATGGAGAGCTCGAAGCCGGCGTTTTGCATGACGAACAGCGAAGTGACGAAGATGAAGGCGGCGCAGCCGTTCATGTTGATGGTGGTGCAGATGGGCAGCACGAAGCGGGCTACGGCCGGATGCACCCTGAGGTTTTCCTCGGCGGAGGCGAGCGTCACCGGCAATGTGCCGGCGGAGCTCTTGGTGAAGAGCGCCACCGCCAGGGCCGGGGACATCTGGCGGAACACATGGACGGGATTGAGACCGCGGGCCAGCAGGAACAGCGGCAGGACGAGGAAGAACTGGATGGCGTTGCCGCCGAGGACGACAGCGAGGTATTTCCCGAGGGCACCGACGATGACGCCGGCCTGGATTTCGGCGGCAAGCTGGGCGGCGTAAGCCATGATGCCCAGCGGCAGCGCCCAGATGAGCCCGCGGATCATGGTGAAGAAGAGCTCCTGCAGACCGTGGAGGCCCTTCAGCAGCACGGCCCGGTTCTCGGTCCGGGGCATGAAGGCGAGGGCGAGGCCCGACGCCGCCGCGATCACGATGATGGAAAGCACGTTGCCGGCCAGGAAGGGCTGCACCACATTATTGGGAATGACGGTCAGGAAATGGTCGTAATAGGAGAGGGAGCCCAGCTTTTGCAACGGGACATTGGAAGCGCCCTGGCCGATGAGGTCGGCGGGAAGGTTCCCCGGGGCGATCCAGAGGTAAAGGCCGAGGCCTACGGCGGCGGCGCAGAAGGTCGTCAGCAGGGTATAGGTCACGGCGTGGGTGAAGATGCGCTTCGTGTTCCGGTCGGCGCCGAGATCCGCCAGCGTCGTGAGGACCGCCAGGGCCACGGTGGGCACGGCGATGAACTGGAACAGGCGGGTGAAGACGGTGGCGATGAAGTCAAAGAGCTCTTTGAGCTGCGGATTTCCGAGGCTGCCGCAGACAGCGCCGGCGGCCAGGGCAAAGAGCCAGAGGAGGAGCTGCTTTCCCTGCCCTTTCTGCCGCCCCCGCAGGGCGGCCTCCGCTTTTTCCTGGACATTGTTCTTTGTATCGGCCATGATTGTGTGTCCTCGCTTTCAATGCGTCGCGGCCGGAGGTTTTCGCCGGGCGCGTAATATAATAAGGTTAGTATAGCAAAACACCGGGCCAAGTGCAAAGGAAAACCCAGGGGCAACAGCAAAAAATCGCCGGAATTGAGAACGACGATAAAAGAAATAAAGTTTTCGTAATTAAATATAAACCGGACGGGACGATGGGGAGGGGGACAATAACTTGCGTAGTTTATTTTTTACCAATAACTAAAACATAAGACAAGATAAAAGAAAGAAACGGCCAAAAGGCATGACAGGACTGGCGTTGCGAAGAATTTCCGCCTGCTCTGGCAACCGGGCCGGAAAGGGGGCGTCGAAAAATGTTTCACGTGGAACAATTTGATCCGGGAAACCGAAAAAATGTTTCACGTGAAACAATTGGCAACCACAATCCGCAAAAAGGTTTACGGAGAACAATCCGGCAACCGCCAATCGAAAAGGTGTTCCACGTGGAACAATTTGGCAAAACGAAGTGGGTGGGGAGAATAGAGATTACGGCAAAGCGAAGCGCGGTGTTCCTCCCTCCGCCCTCCAGAGGGAGGCTCGGCACGAACGAAAAATTGTTCCCCGTGGACCAAATTTGGGGGACGAAAAAATGTTCCACGTGAAACAATTTGGACGTCGGAAAAAATGTTTCACGTGAAACATTTTCGGGGGCATTTCTGCGGCCGGGGGGCAGTAAAAATGATTCGATGGGCAGGGATATTTCTATTTTTGATTTGTTTCGGTAATTTCAATTAAATGGATACATTCTGATAAATAAAGGCATGGAATGATATGATATTTTATTACCGTATCGAATTTTCACGAAGAGATGAATTGAGCAGTTTCCTTGGTATATATGGGATTATGTGTAATGATAAACGGCCGTCCGCGAATGTTCAGGCAGACGGCCGTCGTTTGTAATTATAAATATTTCGGAATAAGGGAAACGATAGAGCGCCTCTTTCCTGTCTCCCCTACCCCCGCAGGGCCAGGTTCACCAGGAAGGCGGCGGCAACAATCCACATGACCAAATTGACCTGCCGGGCTTTGCCGGTGAGGACCTTCATCAAAACGTAGCTGATGAAGCCGAAGGCGAAGCCGTTGGCGATACTGGAGGTCAGGGGCATCATGATGATGGTGAGGAAGGCCGGCAGGCCCTCGGAGAAGTCGGTGAAGTCCACGTTCATCACCCCGGTCATCATCAGCCCGCCTACGACGATCAGGGCCGGCGCGGTGGCGAAGGCCGGTACGATGCCGAT
>JAFSWT010000091.1 GCA_017444395.1 Schwartzia sp. (in: firmicutes)
GCTCCTTCTTCTGGGAGTAGATCAGGGTACCGGTCACGTCGGCCGGCAGGAGGTCGGGGGTGAACTGGATACGGCTGAACTTGGCGTCCACCGCACGCGAAAGGGTGCTGATGGCCAGGGTCTTGGCCAGACCCGGCACACCTTCCAGCAGGATGTGGCCGTCAGCCAGCATCGCGATCATCAGGTTCTCCACCAGGTGCTTCTGGCCCACGATCACCTTGCCCATCTCCAACGACAGGAGATCCACGAACGCGCTTTCTTTCTGGATGCGGTCGTTGAGCTCCTTGATGTTTACACTTTCCATATATTTGACTAATTTTGCATCCGGTTATGCGTTATTCTATCAAGCTCTCCTACTGCGGCAAGGACTTCTGCGGCTGGCAGGTCCAGCCCAACGCGCCGAGCGTCCAGCAGACGCTCGAGCAGGCCCTCGCCACGCTTTTGCGCGAGCCCGCGGGTGTGACCGGCGCCGGCCGTACGGACACGGGCGTCAACGCAATCGGCTACATCGCTCATTTCGACGCAGCCGAAGGGCTTGACACGGCCCAATTGGCCTACAAATTAAATGCCATTCTGCCCCGCTCCATCGTGGTCCACGACATCGCCCCGGCTTCGCCGGATTTCCACGCGCGCTTCAACGCAACGGAACGCGAATATACGTATTTTTTGCACAGGAGCAAAGACCCTTTCGCTGATTCCTGGTCCTGGCTCTACACCTTTCCGGAAGTGGATTTCGATCTGATGAACAAAGCCGCGCAGGCCCTGATTGGGCGCCATGATTTCCGCTGCTTCGAGAAGTCCGGCGCCGACTCCAAGACCTCCATCTGCACCGTCGTTCAGGCCTGCTGGCAGCGCTACACGCCCACCCACCTGGCCCTGACCGGCCGCGACGGGGGCGGGGACTACTGGTATTTCCGCATCAGCGCCGACCGCTTCCTGCGCAACATGGTCCGCGCCATCGTCGGGACCCTGCTCGAGGTCGGCCGCGGCAAACGCAGTCCCGAGGAATTCCGCGCCCTGATCCTGCCCGCGGAGGCTGCCCCGGCACCGAGCCTTGGCGAGGCGGCGCCGGAGGAGAAGACACCCGCGGCCGCATGGCGGAGCCAGGCGGGCGAATCCGTCCCCGGCCACGCCCTCTTCCTCAGCGGAATCCGCTATTGATTATTTCTTACGAATTCGAAAAAACGGATAATATTTCACAAAAATCCCCCAAAGAATTTTACAAATTGTTGGGGGTTTCTTTTTCTGTTATCATATTCACTTCCTGACCGATACTCCTTATTCTCTTAGTCAGGGCACGCGCTATCGGCAGATATTATTTTAACGATTAAAAGTTTTGTATTTTGGAAACTTTTTCTACCTTTGCACTTGTCTTGCTTGATGAGGCCTTAGCGTTTCTTCGCTCATTACCGGAACCGGCAAAAGACAAAATGTACTACAACGTCCACCGCATTATCAATGGAGAACGAAATCGAGAAATTTTCAAGAAGTTAGAAGGGTCGGATATATGGGAGTTCCGCACACTGTACAACAAAAAGGCCTATCGTCTTTTTGCCTTTTGGGACACGGAAGAAGAGGCTTTGGTGGTGGCAACACACGGGATGTTAAAGAAATCCCGGAAGACACCGCAAAAGGAAATTGCGAAAGCAGAGACAATCAGGACCGCTTATTTTAAAGACAAAAAGAAATGGAAAAGATGAGAACAACCCCCTTCGAGGAAGTCCTGGACGAGTTCTATGGGAAGGTGGGGACGCCCCGACGAGATGAACACGAAAGGCGTGTCTCCGAAGCCGTCAATACAGCAAAAATCGGAGAATCAATCAAACAGGAAAGGCTTCGCCAGAATCTTACCCAGGACGAACTCGGAGAACGTATCGGTGTAAAAAAAGCTCAGATCTCCAGACTGGAAAGAGGATATAGTATCTCCCTGACGACGATGAGCCGGGTCTACCGGGCATTGGGCGTAAACACAGCTACCTTGGACCTGGGCGGAGCCGGGAAAGTGGCTCTTTGGTAAACCGTCTGAAGCGCTAAACGAGGTAGTCGTCGATGGCTGCAGCGATGGAGAGGATGGTGGGCTGGAAGAGCACGTTGGAGCCTTTGAGGGGCATCCAATGCTCCTCGGAGAGAATGCCTCTCAGATACTTCTCCGTGTAGATCGTCCCGACCGTGCCCGCATAAACCTGGACGGCGCCCCGGTCGTCGATTTTCATCGCCCGGATCGGAAAACTCTCGGAATACTTCTTCTTGCTGTCGTAAACCTGCACGAACATATCTTTTTTCGTCCGGTCATTGTTGATACAATTCAAAAAACCACCCGCCTGCCGGATACTCTCCCGGACGGCATCGTGGATCGCATCCCCCGCCTGGCGGTAAGTCTCCGCGAGATTGATCAATTCCTGTCTCATAACACAAAAAAACAAATCTGCCTGCAAAGATAAAACGAAAAACGATACGCTGACACATCCGCGTGCGCGCTTTTCTCGCACTAAACGCCTGTTTTTCGATATTTTTCACTATCTTTGTGCGATAATGCCTTAGTAGGCAGATTTTTTGCATTTGTTGGTTAACAAAACGTACTGAATATGTTGTTCACCCTCCTCCAGACCGACATCGTCGAAGTCGCCCCCGTGCAGCAGGAGATGTC
The DNA here is from genome assembly GCA_017444395.1 of Schwartzia sp. (in: firmicutes). Taxonomy (GTDB): domain Bacteria; phylum Bacillota; class Negativicutes; order Selenomonadales; family Selenomonadaceae; genus RGIG3544. The sequence continues at coordinate 2,648 of JAFSWT010000091.1, forward strand.
CTATTCCCTCATCGAAATGGCCGCGAAAGGCGGCTGGCTGATGTGGGTCCTCCTCGCCCTCTCCATCATTGCCATCTACATTTTCGGCAAGAAATGGTGGATCATCCGCCAGGCCGGCAAGATCGACAAGGACTTCATCAATGACATCCGCGACTACATCCACGAAGGCAAGATCAAATCCGCCCGGACGCTCTGCTCCAAGTACGACGCTCCCGTGGCCCGCATGATCGAAGCCGGCATCGCCCACATCGGCAAGCCCGCCACGGACGTGCAGGCCGCCATCGAGAATGTCGGCAACGTCGAGGTGGCCCGCCTCGAGAAGGGCCTGCCCTACCTCGCCACCATCGCCGGCGGCGCCCCGATGATCGGTTTCCTCGGCACCGTGATCGGTATGGTGCAGGCGTTCTTCAACATGTCCAACGCCGGCAACAACATCGACATCACCCTGCTCTCCAGCGGCATCTACACCGCCATGATCAC
>JAFSWT010000092.1 GCA_017444395.1 Schwartzia sp. (in: firmicutes)
CGAGGGCGTGACAGTCCAGTGGACTGTCACGGCGAGCGTAGCGAGCCGGAAGGAGACCACGCACCTTCGCTTTACGGAAACCGTCAGGTCTCGTGTAACCCGGCAGACTTGCTATACGTAAGCTGTAAGTTCTAGCGGCCATTCACGTTAACCTAAAGCAAATGTTACGGCCGCTGGCTCCCCCCTACCCCCCTCCCGGAGGGGGGCGAGCCGAGCTTGCCTTTTACACTTTGCGTAAACCTTTAGGTTTTGCGAAAACTGTCAGATTCAGATTGGCTTGCCCCCCAGTAGTGGAGGGGATAGAACACTTCTGTTAAGTATTATGCTACGCTGTAGCTCTCGTTGTACAGGCATTTAGCATTACTTTCTCTATGGGAAGTTTGTGTCAGAAAGACTCACCACCGCTGAAAATCATTGAGGAAAGGGAATATGATGGCGCACACAGTTATTACCATATGATGCAAATTTTATCAAAGAAGCCGCGGAAGGGGAAAGGCTGACGCTGAAACCGCCGGCGAAACGGGCGTTGATTCTCTTTGGCGGCAAGGAGATTGCGTCAGCAAGGATGGTTGACTGTCACGGCAGGAAAGGACAAAAAAAGCGCCGCAACGAGCGGCGCGGAGGTTGTTGTGAACGCAGGCGAAAACATTCAGCGTGGAAAACAAGCCATTGCTGAAATCCTGGAGACACACGGCGCGGTTAACGGCGCAATGGAAAGGCCGGAAACAGGGCCGATTGATTTCTTGTGGGGAGAGGAAGGAAACCCGGACAAGAACTATGCCGGCGGCTATGGTATTGCGAAAATTCTGGCAAAGCACGGGGAAAAAGCGGTAGCGATAATCCCCGAGGTTGTTGCATCCGGAAGGGCTGAACACCGTAACGCCGACAGAGTCCATTTCGTACTTGGTGATTTTACGGCCGTTGTAAAACTGGATTTCGACGGAAAGAAGAAAACGTGGCTGGTGACCAACTTCGAGAAGTATCCAAACAAAAAAGATTCCAACAGTGCAGGAGACTTCGCACGGCCTGCACCTACTCCGGGCAGCCCGGATTCTGCTGCCGGAGGGAATCTTTCTTCTGCTCATACTATACCACAGAATCAGCAGAATGGCAAGACGCAAGCGGGATACGAAAACGCCTGACTATAGCCGGCAACTTTTGACGGCCCGTTTCTCTTTGCGGGAGAATTTTGGCGAAGCGCCGATTTTTCTGAAGTCGATTCTCCTTTAGAACGACGCTGTTTTCGCTACGGTGATTTCATGGCCGTAAAAAAAAACAGATTACAAAATTTGTAGTTTGAATTTTTGCCCGGAAAAATCGAGGCATCTTGAGACTTTATGCCACAAGTATTTCCACGAACGGTGAAAATAATTCTCTGCCAAAATTGAAACGGGGCTGTCGCGTGAAGACGAAAAATCTTCGGCGGCAGCCCCGTTTTTTGCTGGTTTCAGTTGAAGTTGTAGGCGGTGACGATTTTCTCGCGGCCGCCGAGGACGTCCTGGGCGTATTCGTAGAGGCAGATGCCGAGGTAGGAGCCGGCGATGTTCCGGACGTTGCCGAAGCCGCGCTGCTGCAGGGCCATGATGGCGTTGTAGCTGCGCTGGCTGGAACGGCAGTGGAGATAGACGGGCCGGTCCCTCGGGATTTCCTCCATTCGCTCCCTTAGCCGGGAGAGGGGGATGTTCACGGCGTTTTTCAGATGGCCGGCGGCGTACTCGCCCGGCTCGCGCACATCGACGATGCAGGCGCCGCTTTCCACCAGTTCGCGCACCTTCGTGACCGGCACCTGACGGAATCGGCCGTCGAGGAGGTTCAGCGCCACCAGCGCCGCCATGTGGAGGGCGTCTTTGGCTGTGCCCACCACCGGCGCGTAGCAGAGTTCTGTTTCCTTCAGGTCTTCCAGTGTGCCGCCCATCGAGAGCAGCGCCGCCACGACGTCGATGCGCCGGTCCGCCGCGTCGCGACCGATGGCCTGCGCCCCCAGGAGCCGCCCGGTGGGCGTCTCATAGACGAGCTTCAGGTGAATCGGGGCGCTGCCCGGCATCAGGCTCACCTTGTCGGCGGGAATCACATAGACGGCGTCGCAGGGAATCCCCGCCGCCCGGGCCGCCCGCTCGGTGAGGCCGGTACTGGCGGCGTAAAGGTCAAAAATCCGCAGCACCGACGAGCCGATGATGCCCTTTGACCGGTGGGCGATGCCCATGATGTGGTCGGCCGCCGCCCGCCCCTGCATCTGGGCCGGCCAGGCCAGTGCCAGCCGCGTCCATTTCCGGGTGAGCCGGTGGTAGACCTCGATGGCGTCGCCGACGGCGTAGATGTCGGGATCGTTGGTCTGGAAATTGTGGTTGACGCGAATGCCGCCGAGGTCGCCGGTTTCCAAGCCGGCCGCCTTTGCCAGCTCCGTCTCGGGGCGGTTGCCGATGGCCAGCACCACGGCCCCGGCCTTTATCTCCCGGCCGCTGGCCAGGGTGATGCCGCCGGCGCCGATGCGTTTGACGCCGTCACCGATGGCCATGGTCACGCCGTGGTCCATCATTTCCTTCGTCAAAATCTGGGCCATGTCGAAGTCAAAGGGCGTCATGATCTGGTCCGCCGCCTCGACCAGCGTGACCTGCCGCCCGGACTCCGCCAGGTTTTCCGCCGTCTCGCAGCCGATGAAGCCGCCGCCCACCACGGCCACTTCCCGGACGTCGCGGGCCGTGAGGTACCCGTCGAGTCTTTCGATGTCCCGCACGTCGCGGATGGTGAAGACGTTCTCCCCGTCCACGCCCTCGATGCTCCGGGGGCGCAGCGGCGCCGCGCCGGGGGCGAGAATCAGCTTGTCGTAGGATTCTTCGTATTCGCTGCCGTCCGCGAGGCGCTTCACGCGAATGGTTTTCGCCGCCCGGTCGATGGCGACGACCTCGTTCAGCGTCCGCACCTCGATGTTGTACTGCTGCCGGAACCGCTCCGGCGTCACCATCAGCAGGCTGCCGCTGTCGGCCACAGTGCGGCTCAGGAAGTAGGGCAGGCTGCAGTTCGAGTAGGAGACGTGCTCGCCCCGCTCAAAGATGACGATTTCAGCGTTCTCGTCGAGGCGCCGGAGCCGGGCCGCTGCCGAGGCCCCGCCGGTGACGCCGCCGACGACGCAAATCTTCTGTCCCATGGCGGCCCCTCAATCCTGGAGCGCGGCCTTCGTCGCCGCCTTGGTGCACCAGCCGATAATCTTCTTGCAGTTGCGGGCCCGTTCCTTATTGCCCTCCGGCGTCGTCTCGTCAAAGGGGAAGCAGAGGTCGCGACATTCGATGGTGCCCCACTCGGCGATGCACTGGCGAATGTACTCGCCATGGCGCGGATAGATACCGGTGCCCTCATGGTGCAGCTCGTCCACCCGCTCCTCAAAGGTGGCTTTGGCAAAGGGATTCTTGCGCCCCTGACGGCTGCCGATGACGCACATGCCGGCGTTCACGGCGCCGCAGGTGTGCTTGGTGTGGCCCATGCCGCCGCCCATGCCCGAGACCAGCGCGACGACCTCCGGCGGATAGTCGGTGAGGCCGAGCTCCAGATACCCCTGGAACACGCACTCGCCGCAATTCAGCCCTTCCCTGAAATGCCCCATCGCCTTCTGCGCCGCCTGCTCCGCCAGCGCCTCGATTTCCTCCGGGGTGTACTTCTTGTTCTCTGCCATCGTGATTCCTCCTTTTTTTCGTATGGTTGACAGACCATTTTCTGAACGCCACTATACTGAATCCGGGAATCCCCGGCAAGGAGAGAGCGGCGGGAAAGCGCCCGCCGTCAGCGCCCTTTCCGGGCCCGGAAATCAAATGAGGGTTTCGGCTATATTCTGGCTATGCTCGGCAATTCGCCGGCAGACAGAAAGGTAATCCGAGATATAGACGCTGGACTCCGCGGAGCCGGCGCCCTCCCCCAGCGACTTCAATTCGGCTTTCTTCAGGGCCCGGATGTGCTGCACCAAGCCGCCGGCTCTGGCGATGAGTTCCCGGGCCATGGCGGCATTGTTCTCCTCGTAGGCTTTCTCCGTCATCGCCAGGACTTGTTCCAGTTCCGCATTGACGGGCGCGAGGAACTGGCTCACCTCCGCCTTTTGCCCGAATCCGTCACGATTGATCTTTTTCGTTGCCGTTGACAGATTCAGGGAATAATCGCTGATGCGCTCCATCTCTCCCAGGACATGGAGCATATTGGCGATGGAGATGCTTTCTTTTTTGGAGACATCATGAAACGACAACTGGATCAGGAACTGGTTGCATGATTCCACCATCGCATCGACGCTGCTTTCCAGTTCCCGGATTTCCTCCACGATGGCGTTGTCATATGCTTCCAGCGACTGCATCGCCTTGCCGGCGCCTTCCGCGGCCTTTTTCATGACCAGGGCTGTCTTTTTCCGGCATTCGATGGCCGCGAAGGCCGGGGAAACCAAGAGTCGCTTATCGAGGAACGGCGTTTCCGCGTCATCCTCCTGAATGAAATGCTCGGCGATGAATACCAGTTGCCGGGTGAACGGCAACAGCACCAGCGTGGTGGCCACATTGAAGACCGAATGGACCCCGGCGATGGCAAACGGCGTGATCATCTCATCCAAAACCGGAAGATGCAGTCCCCAGGCACAAACCAGATACACCGCCAGTCCCAGCATGGTCCCGATCACATTGAAGCTCACGTGGATCACCGATACCCGCTTGGCGATTTTGCGCACGCCAACGGAAGAGAGCAAGGCCGTCACGCAGGTTCCGATATTCTGCCCCATGATGATGGGGATGGCAACGCCGTACGAAATATGCCCTGTCAGGCTCAATGCCTGCAACACGCCGATGGAAGCGGCGGAAGACTGGATCACGCCGGTAAAGACGGTTCCGATCAGAATCCCTAAAAACGGGTTCCTGAAGGCGGTCAGGATACCGGTAAACTCCGGCATCTCAATCAGCGGTGCCAGGGAATCCGCCATCAGCTCCATCCCGTGTATGAGAACGGCAAAACCGACCAAAGCCTGGCCGAGATTCTTTCGCTGCTGCGACCGCCCGCCCATGAGAAGCAAGACGCCGATCAGCGCCAGAACGGGGGAAAAGTACTCCGGCTTCATCATCAGCAGAAACACATTGTCTGTCTTTACGCCGCTCAGGCTCAGTATCCAGGCCGTCAGTGTCGTCCCGATGTTTGAGCCCATGATGATGCCCACGGTCTGCGTCAGACTCATGATGCCCGAATTCACCAGTCCCACCAGCATGACCGTCAGCGCCGAAGAAGACTGCATCGCGATGGTGATCACCGCGCCGAACGCCAATCCCTTCATGGGATGGTTTGTCATCTTCTGCAATGCCGATTCCAGCCGGTCGCCGGCAATCATTTTCAGGCCCGATGATAATACATACATCCCGAAGAGGAAAAAAGCCAGGCCCCCGATGACGGAAAGGGTGTCATATAAAGTCATCAAACGTCTCCTTTAATACGCATCTCAGGTCAAATGCTCAAACTGAGATACGCCTGCTTCACAGGCTACCGTTGTCCTTCGCCTCCGTTACGCCGGAAAGGATTTCGTCAAAGGGAACGCCGTTTCCGGCCGGGACACGCAGCATTTGCCGTCCCGCCCGCCGCTTCGTCCGGCGTCCCCCGGACCGCAGGTTTTCATCACGTTTCCTCCCTCCCGGTTGGATGGTCATTTTCCCTGATACCAGTTTACAGGATTTTCGGCCGCGTGTCCAATCCTTATCGCCTGTTTCAGCAAACGGAGCTCTCCGGCCGGGAAAAAACAAACGCCCCCGCGCCACAAACGACGCGGGGACGTTTTGTTTTATTGCGCATGTCTCACCCGTGGAAGAAACGGGCGTAGTAGCCGTTGGCGAAGATGGCCAGGATGATCAGCGGCAGGATGTAGCTCATGTAGAAGCGGAGACAATTGGGGAGGGTGATGCCGCGGCCGGTGTTCACCTCGGTCAGGAAGTTCTTCCAGCCCCAGCCGTAGCGGCTGGTGCAGAAGGTGATGTAGAGGAAGCCGCCGACGGGCAGCAGGTTGTCGCTGACGAGGAAGTCCTCGAGGTCGAGGACGCAACTGCCGGAGCCCAGGGGCTGGAAGCCGCCCCAGAGATTGAAGCCCAGGATGCAGGGCATGGCCAGCAGGATCATCGCCGGGCAGAGCAGCCGGATGACGGTCTTGCGGTCGCGACGGGTGAGCTCCATGAGGCAGGCGATGAGGTTCTCAAAGACGGCGATGACGGTGGAGAGGGCGGCGAAGAACATGAACAGGAAGAACAGCGTCCCCCAGAGCCGGCCGCCCGGCATGTTGTTGAAGATGTTCGGCAGGGTGATGAAAAGGAGGTTCGGGCCGCTGTCCGGGCTGACGTTGTAGCTGGAGCAAGCCGGGAAGATGATGAAGCCGGCCATGAGCGCCACGAAGGTGTCGAGGAGGATAACCCAGACGGCCTCGCCGGTCAGCTTGTTTTTCTTGGTGATGTAGCTGCCGAAGATGGCCAGGGCGCCGATGCCGATGCTCAAAGTGAAGAAGGCCTGTCCCATGGCGGCGGCGATGGGCTCGCCGAGGCCGTGCTCGGCGAAGCGGGCGAAATCGGGCCAGAGGTAATAGCGGATGCCTTCCTCGCCGCCGGGCAGCGAGGCGGATTTCAACGCCAGCACGATCATCAGCACCAGCAGCAGCGACATGACGAACTTGGTGATGCGCTCGACGCCGGCCTGGACGCCGAGGTAGCAGACGCCGAAGCCCAGCAGCACCATCAGGATCATGTTGCCGGCCATGACGCCGGGACTGGAAAGGAGTCCCCCGAAGACGCCGCCGATGCCGGCGGGATCGAGGCCCTCGAAACCGCCCACGGCTTCTTTATAGAGATAATAGGTCATCCAGCCGGAGACCGGGGTGTAGAACATCATCAAGAGGAAGTTGCCGGCGATAGCGCCGTATTTGTACCAGTGCCATTTCGTGCCGGAGGGCTCCAGCACGTCAAAGGAAGTGGCGACGCTCCGCACGCTGGCCCGGCCCACAGCGAACTCCGCCAGCACGATGGGCAGGCCCAGGATGGCGAGGAACAGGAGATAGATCAGCACAAAGGCCGCGCCGCCGTATTTCCCGGCGATATAGGGAAATCGCCAGACGTTGCCAAGGCCGATGGCGCAACCGGCGGAGACGAGGATGAACCCCAGACGGGAGGAGAAATTATTACTGCTCACTGTATATACATCGCCTTTCCTGCGGTCCGCGGCGCGGCCGCTTTTTTCATGATTACCGGAGGAACTTTGCCAGTGTCTGATAGAGCTTTTCGACCTCGATGGGCTTGGCCAGATGGTCGTTCATGCCGGCCTCCCGGGACTTCTGGATGTCCTCGGGGAAAGCATTGGCGGTCATGGCCACAATGGGAATCGTGGCGGCGTCAGGACGGCCGGAAGTCCGGATGCGCCGGGTGGCCTCATAGCCGTCGAGAACCGGCATCTGGATGTCCATGAGGATGAGACCGAACTCACCGGGAGCCGAGGCCTGGAAGCGTTCGACGGCCTGCTGGCCGTCCGGCGCCGTCGCCAGCGTGAGGCCGACGTTTTCCAGCAACGCGGTGGCGATCTCGAGGTTCAGGGCGTTGTCCTCGGCCACGAGGACGCGGCAGCCGCTGAAATCGTAGCCGGGGGAAGCGCCCCCTGTCGGCGTGTCCGTCGAAGCCGGCTCCGGAGTCAGCCGCAGGAACGGCAAGCGGATGGTGAAAGTCGTGCCCTTTCCCAAAGCGGTGTCGACGTCGATGGAGCCGTTCATCAGCGTGGTGAGATTTTTGGTGATGGAAAGCCCAAGGCCGCTGCCGCCGTATTTCTGGAAGATCAGGGCCGAAGCCTGCTCAAAGGGGCGGAAGAGGCGCTGCCGGAATTCCTCGGTCATGCCGATGCCGGTATCCGCGACCCGGAGCACCAAGTTGACGCGATCCTCTCCTTCCGCGTCGGGCTCCTCGGCAAAGGAGACCCGCACCGCGCCCCCTTCGCCGGTGAACTTGACCGCGTTGGAGACGAGGTTCAGCAGGATCTGGTTCAGCCGGTTCTGATCGCCGCTCAGCCGCCGGCTTTGGACCTGGTCATCGACGGTGAAGGAAACGCCCTTGAGCTCGCATTGGGGCTGGTACATTTCCCGGATGGTGGTGATGGTGTCATCGAGAAGGAAGGGGGCGTCCTTGATCTGGAGCTTGTTGCTCTCGATGGCCGACATATCGAGGATGTCGTTGATGATGGAGAGCAGCGCCTGCGAGGAGAGGCGAATCTTCTGCAGGCTGCCGGCAATCGCCGTCGGGCTTTCCGTCTGCCCCTGGGCGATGGCGGTAAAGCCCAGGATGGCGTTCATCGGGGTGCGGAGTTCGTGGCTCATGCGGGCCAGGAAGCGGCTCTTCGCCTGATTGGCGAAATCGGCGTCGGCGCTGGCCTTCGTCAGGGCCTCGTTCTTCTCCGTCAGCGCCTCGATAAGCTCCCGCTTCTGCCGGAAGGCATAGTAGAGGAGCAGGATCAGCAGGATCAGCAGGATGATGCTGGCCGCCAGCGCCAGCCGGAACTGGTAGAGATAGTCGGATGTGCCGTGCTGATATGGGGCGTTGGCCGTATGATTCAGCACGATGGCGTAGATGTCCTCCGGCGCGAGGGCGCGGATGCCCTTGTTGAGGATGGAGAGGAATTCCGGCGCCGCCCCGTTGCTGATGGCCAGGCAGTAGTTCTCCGGAATCAGCGGCGACGGCAGCAGGGCGAGGTCCTCATAGCGCGGGCTCTGGAGGAGCCGCGCGGCCACCCGGATATTCTGCAGGGTGAAGTCCGCCTGTCCGGTGATGACAGCCCGCAGGCTTTCGTCCTGACTCGGATAAAAGGTGATCGGGCAGTCGGCGTAGTTCTGCCGCAGCCAGGCCGCCATGCCGGTGGAATGCTCCGTCAGGGCAATCCGATGGGGTTTGCTGGCATCGAAGACGGCCCCCTGCCGGCCAATGAAGACCATGTAGCTGTAAAGGTAAGGCAGCGTGAGCTGAACGCCGTCCAGATCCTTCCGCCCTTCCAGGCTCACGATGCTGCCGATGGCGTCGGCGGATCCGCCGCGGATGGGATCGAAGGTGCCCGTCCCCGGGGCCAGAAACTCGAATTTCATCTCCATGCCGGCCATATCGGCGATGGACTTCATGATGTCGATGTTGATACCCGCCGGCGCTCCCGTCTCTTCGTCAACATAGGTCATTGGCGCCCGTTTGAAGCAGGTCAGGCGGAAGGACGGGTTCTTCTCCACCCAGCGCTTTTCCTCCCGGGTCAGGGCGAGGCGGCGGAAGGTGTTGCCGTGGTAACGTCGGACATCGAGCCGGCCGCTCGGATCGTCCACCGCGAAGAGCTGCTGGCGCTGCAGACTGGCGATGGCGTCATAGGTCGTGCTGCCCGCGGGAAACGCAAGCCAGGCGGCGGTCCGGCCGAAAACGCCCACCACCCGGTATTCCCTGGTACCGAAATAGATGCTGGCGGCGGCGATATCGGCGTCGCCGGCGTCCAAAGCGTGGAAAACCTCCTTATGGCTGGCGCAGAAGACGGCCTGATAGGTAAAGCCGTGCCGGGCGGCATAGCGGGCGAAGTCCTTCGCCTCGGAGGAATTCCGGAGAAGCGCGACGCGCAAACCGTTGAAGGCCTTGAAATCCTCGTAGAAAACGTCGTCACGGAACAACTGCATATAGAGTACGCAGGGCTGCTCGCCGATGGTGAGGAACGTGAGCCCCGTCCCCTCCGGCCGGTCGCCGTAGCCGGTGATGACATCGAGGTTGCCCGCCGTCAGCGCCGTCACCATGGCGGCGTAGTTGTCATAGGGCCGGTACGTCAGCGACATCCCCCCGTTGACCACCGTCTGCCGCAGCCAGTCAAAGGCGTACCCGTTCATGCGCCCGTTGAACTGATGCGCGGTGAACCCCGGCGTCGGGATATACCCCACCCGCACCGCCGCCTCGCCGCGAACACCGGCAAAAAGAACGAGCAGCACCCACAAAACCGCCCACAGACGCTTCATGATGATACGCTCCCCTTCCGGCAGGATTTACTTGGAATCATTCGATTCCATAATACTATACTATACCCAACGGGATTTGGCAAAAGATTTCCATATTTTTCCGCGAATAACGCTTGTTTTCTTGCCGCAAGGCGATTATAATATGGGTATGAGTTGACCGAAAGAAATCTCTTTCGGACTCGGAATCTTAATACTA
>JAFSWT010000093.1 GCA_017444395.1 Schwartzia sp. (in: firmicutes)
GAATACCCGCCTTTCTCGACATCACTGGAAAAGCTAGGTATTCTGTAACACAAGATTCCACAATGTCAAGTGGAATTTTCCCGAAGGAGTAAGTTCTACTTTCACTACCGTAAAGTAGAATTTAGCTTTTCAATTGAGGGGCGGGAGATTTTTATGCCTCTCCCTTGGACTTTCTCGGGAAAAATGATATAATTAAGAAGTTTCGGGATGTATATGTTTCCCGTTCGCAACAGGAAGGGGATTACCCCCCTTTGCTTTGAAAGCACGGAGAATCAAACCCACAAGGGAGGAATACGTCTGTCTTTCATGCATGCGTAGCGCTTTTCGAAAAAGTAGTGAAATGACGCTTTAGCAACAACCGAATCGCGTAGGCAAGGTCCGCGAGCCGCAAGCGTGATGTTTGTGCGCCACCCTTTGATTTGAGGTGAGTTTTTTTGGAATCTGGAAAAGACAAGGTCGTACCGGTAAATATCTCTGAGGTCATGTCCACATCGTACATCGACTACGCCATGAGCGTAATCGTCGCCCGGGCGCTGCCGGATGTTCGGGACGGTCTCAAGCCGGTGCACCGCCGCATTCTCTACGCCATGCAGGAAGCGGGCATGGGTTCTTCAAAGCCTTACAAAAAGTCCGCCCGCATCGTTGGCGAAGTCCTCGGTAAATACCATCCGCACGGGGACAGTTCTGTCTATGACGCTATCGTGCGCATGGCGCAGGACTTCTCCATCCGCTACCCGCTGGCCGACGGCCACGGCAACTTTGGCTCGGTGGACGGCGACCCGGCAGCGGCCATGCGCTACACCGAAGTCCGCATGTCAAAGGTCTCCGAGCTCATGCTCCAGGACATCGAGAAAGACACCGTGGACTTCGTGCCCAACTACGACGAATCGCTGAAGGAACCGCAGGTCCTGCCGGCGAAATTCCCGCAGCTTCTCGTCAACGGCTCCGCCGGCATCGCCGTAGGCATGGCGACGAACATCCCGCCCCACAACATGCGGGAGGTCATCGACGGCGTCCTGATGCTCATCGACAACCCCGAGACCACGGTGGATGAACTGATGACCGTCATCAAGGGGCCGGACTTCCCCACCGGCGGGCAGATTCTCGGCCTCGAGGGTATCAAGAGCGCCTACCGCACCGGCCGCGGCGTCATCCCCATGCGGGCCGAGGCCCATATCGAGACGATGGCCAGCGGCAAGGCCCAGATCATCGTCACCGAGCTTCCCTACCAGGTCAACAAGGCCCGGCTCATCGAGAAAATCGCCGAGCTCGTACGGGACAAGCACATCGAGGGCATCACGGCGCTCCGGGACGAGTCCGACCGCAGTGGCATGCGCATCGTCATGGAGCTGCGGCGCGACGCCAACGCCAATGTGATATTGAACCAGCTCTACAAGCACACCCAGATGCAGGACAGCTTCGGTGTCATCATGCTGGCCCTGGTGGACGGCCGGCCCCGGGTGCTGAACCTCAAGGAAGTCCTGCACTATTATATCGAGCATCAGAAGGACGTCATCACCCGGCGCACCCGCTTCGAGCTGGCGAAGGCCGAGGCCCGCGCCCATATCCTGGAAGGCCTGAACATCGCCCTCGACCATCTGGACGCCGTCATCACCACCATCCGCAACTCGCGGACCGCCGACATCGCCCGCGAGGCCCTGATGACGGGTTTCTCCCTCTCCGAGAAGCAGGCTCAGGCCATCCTCGACCTCCGCCTCCAGCGACTGACCGGCCTTGAGCGGGAAAAGATTGAGGAGGAGTATCAGGAGGTCTTGAAGAACATTGCCTATCTGAAATCCGTCCTGGCCGACGAAGCAAAGATCTTCAGCATCATCCGCGATGAGCTCACGAAGGTCAGGGAACAGTACGGCGACGAACGCCGCACCCGCATCACCATCGACAGCTCCGAGATGGCAATCGAGGACCTCATCGCCGAAGAGGACATCGTCGTCACGCTGACGCACGGCGGCTACGTCAAACGTATCCCGCTGGCCACCTATCGCAACCAGAAGCGCGGCGGCCGCGGCGTCACCGGCATGGGCACGAAGGAGACCGACTTCGTCGAGAACCTCCTGATCACCACCACCCATCACACCATCCTGTTCTTCACCAACCGCGGCCTCGTTTACCGTCTCAAGGGATACGACATTCCCGAGTCGGCCCGCCAGGCAAAGGGCACGGCTATCGTAAACCTCCTGCCGCTCTCCGGCGGCGAGACCATCACTGCCGTCATTCCAGTCAAGGAATTCCGCGAGGACCGTTACCTCTTCATGGCTACTCGCCGGGGCATCGTCAAGAAGACAATCCTGAAGGAGTTCGATACCGCCCGCAAAGGCGGCCTGATTGCCCTGTCTCTCGATGAGGAAGACGACCTGATCGGCGTGAAGTTCACCGACGGCGAGCAGCGCATCGTCCTGGGCACCCGGGACGGCATCGCCATCGCCTTCGAGGAGCGTGACGTCCGCGTCATGGGCCGTCAGGCGCGGGGCGTCTTCGGCATCCGCCTCAGCGACATGGACGAAGTCGTAGGCATGGACACGTTGCAAGAGGACAGCCAGATCCTCACCGTCAGCGAGGAAGGCTACGGCAAGCGCACCGAGATTACCGAGTATCGCGTCCAGCAGCGCGGCGGCAAAGGCATCATCAACATGAAAGTCACGGACAAGACCGGCGCTATAGTCGGCCTGAAGGTTGCCCGTCCCGGTCAGGAGCTCATGCTCATCACCACCGGCGGCATCGTCATCCGGACCAACATCGACGAAGTATCCGTCATCAGCCGCAACACCCAGGGCGTCAAGGTCATCAAGACCGACGTGGGCGACCGTGTCGCCTCCCTGGCTGTGTTGGAACAGAAAAGCGAATCCACATAGCAGATAATCCCCGCCACCAATCGCCAAAACACCCCTATCCGTGGTATAGTTAAAATAGCCACCGATAGGGGTGTCTGATATAAACGTGACCTGCATTCGAGGGCAAAACTATTTACCGTCAGTTACAGACGCTTTCCACAAATGCCTGTTAGTCTGTTTCCAGCTTGACAACGATTAGAGACGGGAGGATTGCAATATGGTTTGCGAACGGTGCGGGGCGGAACTTTCTGCCGACGGGCACTGCCCGGTCTGTGACGCGGCGGAAAAGGTTCGCGTCATGAGCCCGGAGGAACGGCTGGGATATCGGGGCGTAACCATTAACGAAGGCCAGCCGGAGGAAGAAAACGATGTTCGCTTTGAGAGGAGCGGCGTCTGGCGCCGGGTGCGTTATACCACCACGTCGGGGACTGACTCCTGGCAGTCGAAGGCCATCCTTATCGTAAGCGCGATTGCCGTCCTGGCGTTCCTGTTCTTCATCGCCCTGCCGGCAGTCATGGTATTGGCCGTCATCGGCCTCCTGGTTTGGCTGTTCTTCCAGTTCTTTGCCCTCTGACAGACCTCAATCCGTTGCCTGGCAACGTTGAAAAGAAAGAAGTTCATCACCCACCGGCACGTACGCTTATAATGGGTGAAAATGAACTTCCTTCCAAAATCATTATATAGTTGCGCTTCGACATGTCAAGGCAATCAACCACCGGGCAGATAGACCGGCGAGGTCGTGAAATCCATTGCCCGCCTGCCCGGAGACGGTAACGAGAGCGACCATAGGCCGGTAGCGTGGACATCCAGAGCCAGCATCTCCTGCATCGGAGAAAGCGTCCCCTCTCGGAGCCGGCGGGCCGGAAGGCAATCCCGCAACCGGGTGATGAGGGGGATGTCTCCTTTCGTCCGGATTTCCCGCAGCAGCCCCCGGCCCCGGTCATTGAACGCCAGGACGCGAGCGTAAAGCGGCCCGGATTCGTCAAAGCGCCGCACGGCGTCGCGGGAAAGGCTCAAAAGCAGGCAGAGGAAGGTGCGGCGGATACGGGATGCCGGATACCGCTTACACCGGACAGCTTCCGTCAGTGCCCGGAGAGAACCGCTAATCTCGGCGGCGGCAAGGAACCGATGCTCCAGCCCCTCGCTCATCCCGTAGATTTCCCGTAGCGTAGCCACGCCGCCCGTAAGCAGCAAAGCCAGTACCGTCCGGGACAACTGCTCCATGTCCGGCAAGCCGGCTTTTTTTTGTTGGCGCAGTCCTGCCAGCGTGCCAACTGGAACGGCGGCTTCGATTTTCGCCCAATCCGGCCGGGAATGGAATAGTTCCTGCCGGATTGCCGCAGCACTGGCGATTTCCCCGCAAAGGACGGTCTCATGATGGGCCGCCTGCTCCCGGGGCAGAACCAGCGGCGCCATTTGCGGCGCGTAAATCCGGAGCGCTTTCAGATATTCGACGGCCAGGATCGTATTCGGTTGCCGGATCGCTTTCGCCTTTTTGTCCTCCCCACCGGCCATGGCGCCAGCCTGGGCGGCGGCGTAGGAACACCCCGCCCGCATCTTCCGGCACCGCTCGGTTGCCACCGCAGGCGAAAAGCTCCGCTTCACCATCTCCCGCAACGCGTCGAGATCGGCAAGCTCGCTGCCAAACGCCAATGTACTGACGACACCCAGCCGCGCCAACAACTGGACACCACCGGCGGCAAAGAACTGGGCGCTCCGCCCGGCGAAAGCGAAGGGCAGTTCCAGTACCAGGTCGAGGCCATTCTCCACCGCCCGGCGTGCCCGCTCCCACTTATTGAGGACCGCCGCCTCGCCGCGCTGCGTGAAGCCGCCGCTCATGACGGCAATGAAGCGGGCGTCCGGGTCCAGCGCCCGGAGCTTTGCCACCTGAAGGCGGTGGCCGTTATGGAACGGGTTGTATTCGGCGATGATCCCGAAGACAGCCATGACGAGTTCTCCTTTCATCCACGCGGCGAAAACGAAGCGCCACGCTTGTTCATTGACGGGATTCAAAGGTTCCCGCGCTTACCGGTGACGAACCTGCCATCCGGCAGTTCTCCCTGCAGGCGAGTATAACAGAAAACACCGGTCATGAAAAGCCATATTGGCCGGAAATGATAGGAGGAAATTCATGGGAATCGCGTTTGGCATCATTTTCCTGATCACCATCCTGGTGATTGCCTGCGTCGTCTTGGGAATCCTGGCGGAGCAGGCTATGCACCGGGCCGCGCTCTTCGGCGCCGCCGTCCTTCTGGTCGCCGTAACGGCGGCTGGCTGCTGGATTACGCTTTCCCAGGAGGAATCGCCTGAAGCCACGGCGGTTTCCGAACCGGCTCCCGCCCCTGAAAAGAAGAAGAAACCGGCGAATGCCGCGCCTGGAAGCGGCGTCATCCTAGTCGTGGATGAATCGACCATTTCCAAAGACCAGGACGAAGAAGCCGCCGCCGCGCTAGAAATCGAGAAAACACACGTAAACAGCGCCGACAATCCCCAGCAGAAAAAGGAGCGCCAGCGCTTGAGCCGCCAACTTTGCGCCATCGAGCAAGCCCTCGTCAACAGCGCCAGCCACCTCAGTGCGCAGATGGCCGCCGTGGATCAGCAGTTCCAGGCGAAGCAGCTTTCCAACTACGAAGCGCTTTTCCAAAAATCGACGCTGAAGGTCAAGCAAGAGGAGCTTGTCATCACTGCCATGGAGAAAAAGCTGAAGCTGCTGAAATCGGTTGAGCACCTGACGGAGCGCGATACCGGCCCGGACATCGGCCGGGTGGAAAAGCGACTGGCCCGGGCCCGGGAGAAGCGTGAGGAGTACCGCGGCGTCCTGGCGGAACTGTCCGCCAATTCTGAGGTCTTCAAGAATCTGTGACCTCCGATCCGCATTCTTGATACGGGCGAAAATGGCAGCCGGAAAAAGCGGCAGGACAGCCTGCCCCCTTCCGGACTTTTTTCCGGGACGATTTTTCCAATCAACAGAATGTGCTATAATATAATGAAAATCCGGCGATTCTTTGCGCCGCCGACGAATTTATCGAACAACCGGGAATCTCCGGCAGGATATGAGGTGCTTTTATGGATCTTGACTATCATTACGGTACGATTTACGTCTTGGCACGGTGGGCCAAATTCGGCAGCGAAAACGCCCATCTCATCGCCTCAAGTTCCCAACTCGTCGATGACAATTTCGACTCTACACCGTTTTCTGATGAAGAAGAGAAAAAGAACATCGCTGCCGGTGTCCATGTGCGCTATTCCTGTCAGAATATCTGGGGGAACGTGACCGGCAAGGGAAACTGTGAAATCTGGGTTCCGTTCCATTTCCTCACGGGGCTGGAAGGCGAGACCGAAGATGACCGGCTCGTCTGCAAGAAGCACAGCGAGCTTTCCCAAAAGCTCACGGAGCGCTTGCTTGATACCTCATTGGACGATACGCATTTCCCCTTCCGTCTGGGCGTGGGGCTGCATGTCCTCGCCGATACCTGGGCCCATCAGGAATTCGCCGGTATCAACAACATCATCAATAAGGTCCAAAATCTCATCTTCGCGACCCCGGGCACTTTCGCCGGAAAAATCATGGACGCAGTGACTTCCGCCCTGGTCGGAAAGATTCCCGACAACATCATGCCGCTGGGACACGTTGCGGCAGTGCATTGCCCGGATATGCCCTACCTCTGGTGGAAAAGCGGCGAACGCTTCACCAGCGGGCGCAAGAACTGGGAAGAATTTCTGGAAGCATCGGAAGAGATTTTCCGCCTGCTGCAGGAAGTGAGTTGTGAAGAAGTAACCGGCCTCTCCGACAGCCAGCAGGAGACGCTTCTGGATTGCTTCAAGGGCATTCAATCCGACGACATCGATGTCCGTTACCGCGCCTGGATAGACCGCATCCATGAGAACCATTTCGATTTCGAGGACTTTGACGAGGGGGATGCGACCGTGGAATACAGCATCCCATTCATCTTCGATGATGTCGATTTCCGCCGTCAGTTCTACGATGAAATCAACGATCATTTCGACTGGGTTCGCAGCGAACTGGAAGCGCACAATATTTTTATACTGCAAAGCGATCCCATCTATTAACTGCGTCTTTCCTGAGGAGGAATCATCATGGAAGCCATCTTTTCCCGCGTCAGTGTGAGGAAATTTGAGGACCGGCCTGTAGAGCCGGAAAAGATTGAGAAGATCCTGCGGGCAGCAATGGCGGCTCCTTCAGCAAAGAACCAGCAACCATGGGAGTTCTATGTCGTCACGAATCGTGAAACGCTGCTCCAACTCTCGAAGGCAACGCCGTACAGCATGTGCGTGAAGAATACCCCCCAGGCACTGGTGTTGGCAGCGCGCAAGGAGGGCCTGAACGCCCCTGAATTCCGGGACATCGATCTTGCGATTGCCACCGAAAACATCTTGCTGGAAATCGAAACGCTGGGGCTCGGCGCCGTGATGATCGGCATCGCACCCATCGCCGCCAGCATGGAAAAAGTCCGGGTGGCGGTTTCAATCCCTGATTCCCTTGATCCCTTTACCATCGTCCCCTTTGGTTACCCGGCCAAACGAAAAGACTGGGAAGACCGCTACGACGAGAAACGCGTGCACTGGATTAAATAACGATTAAATCTTCAATTTCCCATTGCATTTTCCCCGTCCCTATGCTATCCTATTGCACGGAGCAGAGACGGCATCCCCTGGAGCCGTACTCACCAGACGCCCCGGCATCCTCATACGTTTGACTGCTTGGATCGATCGACCGAGACAGAAGGAAAGCGTACCCTTACGCCTTCCGGTCACGGCCGGAGGGCGTTTTCTTTTGCTCCCCCGTGTTTCTTTCTCTGCACAAGCAAAAAAGGAGGGCGCGATCAATGAAAAAGTTCTGTAACCTGATGGTGGACAACATGGCCGTGCTGGTCGTACTGGTATCGGTGGTAGCTGTCATTTGGCCCTGGACGCTGACCTGGGTCGGTCCATGGGTCGCCTGGATGTTGGGCATCGTGATGTTCGGCATGGGTATGACGCTGAAGTTTGACGATTTTCGCCTGTTGGCAAAGCGGCCCTGGGAAGTTTTCCTCGGCGCGTTGGCCCAGTTCACGATCATGCCGGCGGTGGCCTGGCTTCTGGTGAAGGCGTTCCATTTACCGCCGGAACTGGCAATCGGCGTCGTGCTGGTGGGCACCTGCCCTGGCGGCACCGCCTCCAACGTTATCACTTACCTCGCGAAAGGCGATGTGGCCTTGTCTGTTGCCATGACCATGACCACGACCCTTCTCGCCCCCATCGTGACCCCGGGCCTCACCTGGCTGCTGGCCGGCGCCTGGATTGACATCTCGCTGACGGCGATGATGATTTCCATCGCCCAGATGGTACTGGCTCCGGTCATCCTGGGTCTGCTCGTGAACCATTTCTTTGGCGATACCGTGAAGAAGTGCCTGCCGGTACTGCCTCTGATTTCGGTCGTCTGCATCGTTCTTCTGGTAGGCTGCGTGGTTGCGCTGTCCTCCTCGAAGCTCCTTACCCACGGTCTCCTGATTGCCGGCGTCGTCGTCTGTCACAATGCTCTCGGCCTCGCCTGCGGCTATATCTTTGGCCGGGTTTTCCACCTGACGCCGCCAAAGGTCCGGGCTCTGGCCATCGAAGTCGGCATGCAGAATTCCGGGCTCGCGGCATCTCTGGCAGTCCTCTATTTCAGCCCGGCTGCCGCCATTCCCGGTGCGATTTTCAGCGTCTGGCACAATATCTCCGGCTCCATCGTGGCGAACTATTGTGTCCGCAAGGACAACAGCAACACCACCGCCCAGATTGAGCCGAAAGCGGCCTGACTTTATGATTGCTGATGATAATTCGCGATAAAGGAGAACCATTCACTATGAAGATTTTTCGTACTGTCAGAGATATTCAGGCATACACCAAAGAACTCAAGGCCCAGGGAAAGACGATCGGTCTGGTACCGACGATGGGCGCCCTCCATGAGGGCCATCTGACGCTGATGCGTGAGGCGAGGAAGCAGACGGATATCGTCATCGCCTCGGTCTTCGTGAACCCAACCCAGTTCAGCCCCAATGAAGACTATAACGCCTACCCGCGTCAGTTTGACGAGGACTGCCAAAAAATGGGAACGGTGCCGGTGGACGCCGTGTTCCATCCCGAGCCGGCGGAGATGTATCCGGCCGGCTATTGCACCTATGTAAATGTTGAGGGCGACATCACGAAGAAGCTTTGCGGCGCCCAACGGCCCGGCCATTTTCGCGGTGTCGCCACCGTGGTGACAAAACTCATGAACCTCGCCCGGGCAGACAAGGCATTCTTCGGCCAGAAGGACGCCCAACAGGTCGTGGTCGTGAAGCGCTTCGTCGCCGATCTCAATATCCCCACCGAAATTGTCATGGTTCCCATCGTCCGCGAAGAATCGGGACTCGCCCGCAGCTCGCGCAACCGCTACCTTTCCCCGGAGGAAATGCAGGCGGCTTTAGTGCTCTCCCGGAGTCTCCGGGCGGGTGATGCCGCTTTCCGCGCCGGGCAGAAGAGCGTCGCCGCCCTTCGCGCTCTGGTCAAGGCCGAAATCAGCAAGGAACCGATGGCGGTCATTGATTACGTTGATATTTACAGTTTCCCCGCGCTCCAGCCCATCGAGGCCGTCAATCAGCCGGCTCTGCTGGCCATCGCGGTCCGCATCGGGAAAACCCGTCTCATCGACAACGTCATCCTGGGAGGCGACGAGACATGCTGCTGAACCTTCTGAAGGCCAAAATCCACTGCGCCACCGTCACCGAGGCGAATCTCCACTACATGGGGAGCATCACCATCGACGAGGCGCTCTTGGAGGCCTCCGGCATCCTGCCCAACGAGCGGGTGCAGGTCGTGGATAACAACAACGGCGCCCGCCTCGAGACCTATGTGATTCCCGGTCCCAAAGGCTCCGGCGTCATCTGCCTGAACGGCGCCGCCGCCCGCTGTGCCCAGCCCGGCGATGTCGTCATCATCATGGCCTACGCCTTCATGGACGAGACCGAAGCCCGTGGCTATAAGCCCACGGTCGTCATGGTGGACGAAAAGAACCGGTTGAAAGAAATCCGCCATGTCGAATACCCCGGACAGACAAAATGATATGAGAAAAGCGCCCGGATCGTTGACATTCGTTGTCTTCGACCCGGGCGCTTCTTTTTTATCCAATGTGTCATATATAGAAATTCAGCATATTGCCCCGTTGGGCATAGGAGGAAAAACCGGAAAAGCCGCCATTGGATGAATAGCCACCGAAGGAACGGTTGTCCGCAGACAGGATGGAAGAAAAGAGGCGGCTCTGTTGCGCCCGGGCGGCGGCGATATAGGTGTCCGCCTTGCTGGCAAGGCCGCCTTTTCCCAACAGGCTCTCTACCTGGCCGGGATCTTCCTTGATGGCGGCTGTGAGCGTTTCCTCGTCCACCTTGAGCTTTCCCGCCGTGTCCACGTTCAGGCCAACTTTCGCGTAGGTACGGGCCCGGTAGGCGGTATCGGCGAAGCGCCCGGCGAGATTGGTCATGCGGCCGGAACCGTGCGCGTTCTGCCGGAAGAAGTCGATGGCGGCGTTGTAATCCTTGGCGAACTGCCCCACCGCCGCCACGGCCGCCTCCATCGCCTCGCTTCTCTCCGGCGCCTCCTCCCCCGCCGTCTCCTTCACCGGGGACGCGCCAGCGGCGCCAAAGTCCACCTTCTTCAATTTGTCCGATGAATCCTTGAGCGCGTCCATTGTGGAAGAGAACTCCGCATCAAACGCCTTCGAAGTCGCTGTGTACTCCCGGGCCAGGCCAGTGTCAAGGCCGCTGTATCCGGAATACGCCGCCGATGACGCCATGCTGCCCCGCGAAGAGGCGTAGCGCGAATACCCGGCGCTCTGGGTGAGATTCATCATCAGGTAGTTCATGCGGGCCATTGCCCATACCGTTGCCATAAGAATCGCTCCTTCCCTGTCAGCCCGGCAACCGCCGGGCTTCCTGTCGTTGTTTTCCCATCATCACCTCTGGGCCATCCGCTTTGCCTGATCGCTGATCGTCAGCCGGAACGCCGGCGTCGCTTTGGTATTGTTAGACGACAAAGCCGCCCGTTTTGCCGCGCTGTTTTTCGCTGCTTTCCCCGGCAGCAATTTTTTAGTGCCTGCCTTTGCCACGGTGAAAAGGCTCCGGTTCTTCCGCGAATTAGAAGCAGTGCTCTCCGAAATGCTCCAGCTCCGTAATCCGCCATCGTTGGTGATAATAAAACCATGCGATTTTACTCGCCGGCCGTCCGGCAGATTCTTTCCCAGCCCCGCCGAAGTCCACTGCACGTCGTAGAGCAGTGCCTCGTACTCCTGCCGCTTCTCCGGGTCACGAGTCATCTCCCGCAGTACCTTCGGTGAAATCATCACGTTATTCATACCCGTCCCGGAAAAAGGCGCCGTCCCCGCCTGGATTTTCAGCCCCGGGAATTTCTCTCCCAGTTCTTTTAGCAGCCCGGCGCTGTCCGTCGCCGACGACGTCTGGCTCTGCGCGTAATCCCGCGCTGCCTCCGTGACATAGCTGTTTCCCAATCGTACCGGCATAGCAATCTCCTCCTTGAATTAGAATCCCTGTTTTTCCGATGGATAGCATCCCACGCGGCTATATCAAAGCGTCGAAAAGCCCCGCCGTTTCCTCCCGCAAGTCTCGGCCACTCATCTGTCGCAGCAGGCTTTCCGCGAGTTGGGCCGCACTCCGGCCAGTGGCACGATACTCGGTTTCCCTCGCCTTTTCCTTTGCCTTCTCTTTCGCCCGGCGTTCGGCCAGCTTCTTCGCCCGTAGCTTCTCGGTCCGCTTCGCTTCCTCCTTCTGCTTTCTCGCCCGCTTCTCCGCGTTTTCCCGGGCAATCTTGCCGTCCGGGTCATTGGTACAGCCGCCGCACATGGTGATATTGCCGTTGGCATCGACGGAGTAGCTGGCATGGGTCATGACCGGATTTCCCGGCAGCATCCGCGTCCTCCGGCTGACGTATTCAACGCCGGCTTTCATGGCCGCGAGGTTGCTCTCCAGGAACTTCTGCTTCTCCGGGTCATTCCGGCACTTCTCCAAGAACGCCGGCGAGACCGATACCGTCGTCGGCACGCCGTTGATCTTCGTCTGCCGCCCGAAGTAATCGAACCGCTTCATGAGTTCCTTCGCGTAGTCCGCCGCACTGGCATAGCTGCGCGTCTCTGCTGCCGCCGGGGCGGCCACTTTCTGCCCACCGGCTTTCGTTTCCGTCCGGTTTTCCATCAAGCGCGCCGCCGCGCTCGTCACTTCCATGCCCATACTGATTCCTCCCTGCTATCCCATTCAGATTATCACATCAACGAAAGCCGCCCGGTCCCCAGGTTCCTCCGGCACGCCGGAGAGCTCCGCCAGCCGCTTCTCCGCCGCCTGGATCATAGCCTTGACCTTGGCGACCTCGGCCTCGTCGCAGGCCCCGTCCCGCAGCCCGTCCTGGCAAACGGACAGATCGTTCTGCAGCGTCGCCATGATGGCCGTCATATCGTTCTTGCTGCGGGCCGCCCGGATGCGCCGGGCCATCTTCTCACCGTTGAAACCCACCCGCCGGCTCACGGTTTCCGTCGTCATGTTGCCTTCCTCGTCAATCGTGACCTTCATCGACTGAAAGCCCGGCAGCCGTTCCGGCGCGTCCTGCGCCATTTGGTCCGCCGCTTCCAGGTTCTCGAAAAGGCTGCGCCGCTTCGCCCCGTCGGCCAGGCAGTCCCGCAGGAACCGCCGGGAAATCACCGCCACGCCGCTCTTCACCGTGGTGTAGTTCTCCCGCAGATAATCCGTAAAGTCCCGCAGATTGGCGAAATCCTCCCTTTCTTCGGTGGTCCCGGCTTTCTCCGCCGTCTTTTCCGTCTTTTCCGGCTTTTCCTTCACCCCGGTTTTTCCACTTCTTTTCACCGCCGTCGTCGCCGGCGTCCCGGAATAAAACGCCAGACGGTTTCCCAGGTTTTGCATCGCGTCCATACGCTGTCCCTCCTCCTTGAAAAAACAATATTTCCTCTTTGTCCTTATTATAGCCGGGCGTACCGGCCATCGCAAGGGATTCGGCGCCAACGACGCCATTTTGGGAGTGAAATGACATGAGCCTTCCCCAGCCCGCGAACAAACAGCCCTGCCGCCGTTTCCCGAAAGGCGGCGGCAGTTTCACCTCCGGGTGTTTTATGCTATCATGAAATTGCTTGAACACAATGCTTTCCCCCATTGCTTTCCCAATCATCCATGGACACGAAAGGAGAGGACCGCATGCGATACCGGCTGTTCTTTGGCGCTTTGGCACTGCTGCTCCTTTTTACCGGTTGCGGCCGGGAGGAGGAACCACCGCTGCGGAGTATTCCGGCCTTTCGGACGGTCGATCTCGGAGGAGCGGCGGTGACAGAGGACATCTTCCGCCAGCGGGCCGTCACCGCCATCGTCCTCTGGGTTCCCGGCGCCGAATCCTCAGATTCTCTCCTGCCAAAACTGGAGGAAGCTGCCACCGGCCTGCCGGAGAGCGTCGAAATTCTCGGTCTCGTCGCCGGGCGTCACGGACTGCCGGACGAAGCCGAGCTGAACACCGCCCGCCGTTTCGCGGAAGCAACCCCCCACCTGCGCCACCTCGCCGCCAACGACGACTTCGCTCCGCTCCTCACGCGCACGAAAAGCGTCCCCATGACCTACTTCGCCGCTGCGGACGGGAAGCTCATCGGCCTCCCGGTACCCGGCGCCAACACCGCCCTCATCCGCCGCGAACTCCTACGTTTCCTGCTGAACGACCCCGCCCGGGAAAAAGCCGGCGAGCGCCTTCAGTATCAGATATTGCGATAAAACGCACTCGAAAAGGGCTGCCGCATGTAAACAAAACGTGCGGCAGCCCTTTTTATAGCTTTATTTTGGCTTGTTTATCCTTGCCCGGAAGCAGCATGACCGTCAGGCGGAACCGTTTCCGTCCCGCGCTCTCCGTCACCGCGATATCGATGTCACCCCGGTATTTGCGGGCGCAGCGCTGGATATTGGCCAGGCCCAGTCCATGCAGCGCCTTGTCCGGCTTGGTCGTAGCGGGCAGTACGCCATCCGGCGGCAGCGTGAAGGGCCCGGCGAAGTCGTTCTCCACCTCCAGGAAAATCAGGCCGCTCTTTCGGAAGGTGCGGACCTCGATTTCCCGCCTCCCCGCCGCTTTATCCACCGCTTCCAGCGCGTTCTGCAACGCGTTGTTCAGGATCACACCCAAATCGTAGGCGTCGATGCCCTGTCCCGCCGGGAAGACGACTGCCGCCGTGAAGCCGATGCCCTTTCTCTTCGCCCGCTGCGCGCTCTGATGCAGGATCACGTCAAGGATGGGATTCCCCGTCTGATAGGCGAAGTCCAGCCGCTCCACCGTGGCCCGCATACGGTCGATATAACCCGCCCATTCACTGCTTTCCACCGCCGAGCGCGGCAACGCCGCCAGACAGGCCAGATGCTTTCTGAGGTCATGGCGCAGGCCCCGGATATCGGCGTAGATGTCCTGCACTTCCTCCACTTCGCGCTGCACCTCGCTGACCCGGTTTTCCAACAGCAAACGCTTTTGCTCCTCCTCCCGGGCCTCCGCCAGATGCTGGAACAGCATCACCGCCTCCGCCATCACACCGAGCAGCAGCACCGATACCAGCGGTAGAAGCAGCGTTGTAGCGGGGGCGCGTTCAAAGAGAAGCCCCGGCAGTCCGCTTTCGTCCGGTGTCAGCATCAGCCGGAGCGTCAGCGCGAGGCCCAACACGGTAAGGCAGGGCAGTAGCAGGAACAGGCTCTCGGGAAAGCAAAGCGGATAGTCCCGCTGCACGAACCGCCGGCGCATGAACCGCAAATAGCCGCCGAACAGGACGAGCTGGATGAACCGCGCCAGGAACAATACAGCGATCTGCCAAAAACGCCAGGCCGCCTCCACCGCTTTGAGCAGCGTCCCGCCTTCCGCCGCCCGCAGGAAAAAGTCCTGCTGCATGAGCCATTCCATGAAGCCGCCCAGGACGTCGAACAGCAGGAACGCCAACGGACTCGCCATGAATTTCAGGATTTCCCATCCGGCGACGAAACTGGCGGTGACAAAGAGGCCCCGCCAGCGGTCGCGGACAAAGAATTGATTCTGAAGCCCGTACAGGAGAATCCCCAGAGGCAGAAAACCGATAAAATTGAGACGCGGCTCCCGGGAAGCCACCTGACTCCAAAGCAGCTCACCCGCGCAATAGAGGACACACCAGAGAACCTGCCGCCCGCGCCGGGGAAATGGCTTTTCCTCCAAAAAGCCGCCCGCGTAAACCAGGGCCAACGCCCCCTTCGCCAGGGCGACCAACACCTCCAGAAGCGTTTCCTCAAACATGGACCAGGCCGCCTTCCCTGGCATAGCGCAGGAACGCCCGGACGAAGGGCGCGTATTTCCGCTGGGCAATCAATATCTCGTCGCCGTTCGTCAGGCGGATGGAACCCGGCCCATAGGCCGCCACCTGCTCCAGATTCACCAGATAGCAGCGGTGGCAGCGGTAAAAGGACGGCCCCAGGGAAAGCTCCAGTGCCTCCATGCGGACACCGGTCTCGTAAGTGCCCCCGGTCGTATGCAGGAGTACCTTCTTGTTGGCACTCTCCATGTAAAGGATATCCTTCAGGAATACCCGCTCTGTCCCGCCGGCCGCCTTCAGCAGCAGGAAACGGCTCGCCGGGCGCCAGACCGCCTCCGCCTCCTGCCAGGCCCGCTCGAAGACCTCGCGGAAACGTCCGGGCTCGATGGGCTTCACCAGATAATGGAAGGCCTGTACGTCGAAAGCCTCCGCCATATGCTCCCGGTAGCCGGTGACAAAGACCAGCACCGCCGGCCGCCGTCCCTCGCGCCGTTCCCGCTCCCGGAGCCGCCGGGCCGCAGACAGGCCGCCCACGCCCCGGATATCGAGAAAGACCAGCGCGAAAGGCTCCTTCTCCGCCAACAGCGCCTCCCCGGACGCGAACGTCAGGACGGCCGCCTCCGGCCTTGCCTGCCGGATCTGGCGCTTCAGTTCCTCCCGCAGAACATCGTCGCTGTCACAAACCGCAATCCTCACAACCGGCTCCTCCTTTTCGCTATGAGATAGCCCCCATTGTAGCACAGATTTCATTTTTGGAAAATCGCTTTGAAGAAAAATGGCTGAACTGTAAACTTAAATTCCACTTACGAAGCACGGAAATGGACAGTGGAAACTACTATTACAGCCCGGGGAAATTCATAGGTCCAAAGCACGAAAAAATGGGAGGAATATCTGTTACAGGCCGAGTCGGGGACA
>JAFSWT010000094.1 GCA_017444395.1 Schwartzia sp. (in: firmicutes)
GTGACCGGGACAACGGCCGGAACTTCGACGCGCAGTTCGAGGCGGCGCGGAAAGAAAAGCTGGCGGCCCGCAAAGCCGCCGAGGATCCCTATGTGCAGTGGGCCCGGCGGAGCCTCGAATCCTTTGTCCGTTCCGGGGCACGCCAGCCGTTGCCGGGAGATGCCCCGGCGGAGTTGTTGCAACAGAAAGCCGGCGCCTTTGTCTCGCTGAAAAAAGACGGCCAGCTCCGGGGCTGCATCGGCACCTTCCTGCCGGTGACGGAAAATCTGGCCCAGGAAATCTGGCGCAACGCCGTCTCGGCGGCGGCCGAGGACCCACGCTTCACCCCGGTGCGGCCGGAGGAGCTGGGCGACCTCGTCTACAGCGTCGATGTATTGACCGCGCCGGAGCCGGCAGCCTCGGAAGCCGACCTCGACGCCAAGCGCTACGGCGTCATTGTCGCCGCCCCCGACGGACGGCGCGGCCTGCTGCTGCCGGATCTCGCCGGCGTCAACGACGTGACGGAGCAGGTCGCCATCGCCCGGAAAAAAGGCGGCATCGGCCCCAATGAGCCGGTACAGCTTTACCGCTTTGAGGTGGTGAGGCACCATTGAGCGCCGAAAAGACCGTCTGCCCCATCTGTCCCCACCACTGCGCTTTGGGCCAGGGGCAGGTGGGCCGCTGCCGGGCCCGCATGGCCTTTGACGGCCAGATCATGAGCCTGAACTACGGCCACCTCGCCTCCCTCGCCCTTGACCCGGTGGAGAAAAAGCCCTTCGCCCGCTGGCATCCGGGGAAATTCATCCTGTCCACGGGCTCCTTCGGCTGCAACCTCGCCTGCCCCTTCTGCCAGAACCACGCCATCTCCCAGGTCGGCGCCGAGCTCCCCACCGAGATCTACAACCCCCGGGAGCTGCTGGACCGGGCCCAGGGGCTGGTGAATCGCGGCAACATCGGCATCGCCTTCACCTACAACGAGCCGCTGATCGGCTTTGAGTTCGTGCGGGACACGGCGCGCCTCTTTCGGGCCGCGGGACTCAAGACTGCCCTCGTCACCAACGGCATGGCGGCGCCGGAAAAGCTGGCCGAACTGCTGCCCGTCATCGACGCCCTGAACATCGACCTCAAGGGCTGGCATCAGGAATTCTACGACTGGATTGGCGGTGACCTGGCCACGGTGAAAGAGAACATCACCCAGGCGGCGGCCGTCAGCCACGTCGAAGTCACGACGCTGGTCCTGCCGGGGAAGAATGACAGCGAACAGGATATGGACGAGGAAGCGGCCTGGCTCGCCACCATTTCCCCCGAGCTGCCGCTTCACATCAGCCGCTACTTCCCCCGCTACCATACCCCCGACATCCCGGCGACGCCGGTGGAAACCATCTTCCACCTGGCCGAAGTCGCCCGGCGTCATCTGAAATACGTATACGAAGGCAATGTTTGAAAACTAAAGGCCGGCCTCTGGAAGCGGCCGGCCTTTTTCCCGGGAAAGGAGACTTGTATGGCGATACGGATGATCGTTTCCGACCTCGACGGCACCATGCTGGGGCCGGATTTCCAGATACCGGCGGTGAACCGGACGGCGGTGCGGCGGGCGGCGGCGGCGGGCGTGACCGTCGTGCTGGCCACCGGGCGCATGTACTGCTCGGCCCTCCCCTATGCTTTGGCGCTGGGCCTCGATACCCCCATCATCTCCTACAACGGGGCGCTGGTGAAGGCCACCGGTGGCAAAGTACTGTCCGCGTCGTCGCTGGCGCCGGACACCGTGGCCCGGGCGCTGGACTTCGTACTGACGCGTGGCTGGTACGTCCAGCTCTACCAGGACGACACCCTTTACTACGCCAAAGCCACGCCGCCAGCCCTGGCCTATGAGAACGCCGCCGGCATAACCGGCCACGCGGTAGGCGAAAGTGGCCTGCGGGCCCGGAACGAGCGCGTGTCGAAACTTCTCCTGGTCATGCCGGAACCCGCCCTCGTTGCCGGCGCCGTTGAAGAACTCAACGCCGCTTTCCCCGGCGAACTCACGGCCATGCGTTCTGCCCCCACCTACATCGAAGTCATCCGCCCCGGCGTCTCCAAAGCCGCCGCCATGCTGACCCTGGCACAGGAACATGGCATCGCCCCGGAGGAAATCATGGCCCTCGGCGACTCCGGCAACGACATCTCCATGCTGCAGGCGGCAGGTCTCGGCGTCGCCATGGCCATCGCCGGCGAAGACGTGAAGCGCGCCGCCGACAAAGTTGAGGCCAGCGTCGCCGACGCCGTGAACCGCTACGTCCTTCCGGGGGCCGCCCCATGATCCGCCTCATCGCCCTCGACCTCGATGGCACGTTGCTGAACCGCGACAAGGAAATCAGCGATGCCAACCGCGCCGCCCTGACGGAAGCCATGCGCCGCGGCGTCCAGGTCACCATCGCCACCGGCCGCGTCATGGACTCCGCCCGCCACTTCGGCGGTCTCATCGGCGCCAACGCCCCCCTCGTCTGCTGCAACGGCGGCCTCGTCCAGCGGCCGGGCGAACCACCCGTATTCACCCGTGTCTTCGCCCCCGATACCGCCCTCGCCCTGCTGCGCTACGCCATCGGCCGCGGCTGGTACACCCAGTGGTACGACGGCGAAACCCTCTGGGGCACCGACTACCGCCCCGAATATTTCGACGCCTACCGTACCGTCCCCGGCTTCACCGTCCGTGCCGTCGGCGACCGCTACCCCGACTCCGCCGGCCGCGTCCTGCAACTCATCCTGCGCGACTTCACCGGCGACAACATGGAGGCGATGCTGGCCGAGCTGGAGCAGCAATTCCCCGGCGCCTTTGAGACCATGCGCAACGTCCCCCAGGTCACCGACCTCATGCCGCCGGGCGTCGATAAAGCGGTTGGCCTGGCGGCGCTGGCGGACCACCTCGGCCTTGCCCCCGGCGAAGTCATGGCCTGCGGCGACGGTCTCAACGACCTCGCCATGCTGCGCTGGGCCGGCATCGCCATCGTCCCGGCCGACGGCGAACCCGAAGCGAAAGCCCTGGCCACTTGGATCGCCCCGCCCTGCGACGAAGACGCCGTCGCCGCCGCCGTGAACCGCTGCATCCTGTCCCCCGGTGCATGATACGTATCATGCACTCGCTGTAAAAATACAGTAGGCGACATAAAAAGAAAGAAATAATGGCTGAACTGTAAACTTAAATTCCACTTACGAAGCACGGAAATGGACAGTGGAAACTACTATTACAGCCCGGGGAAATTCATAGGTCCAAAGCACGAAAAAATGGGAGGAATATCTGTTACAGGCCGAGTCGGGGACA
>JAFSWT010000095.1 GCA_017444395.1 Schwartzia sp. (in: firmicutes)
CCCCCTTTATTATTTCGATGAGTTCTGATACAATAGTTTCCACGAAAGAGTCCTCCCTTTTTGTTGCCGCCAAGCATACATTATAGGGTAACGGGCTCTTTCGTTTTTTGCAACCTCTACCGAGAACTATTTTACACTAAGAGCGGCAGCACCGGGAGAGCGAATGCCGCCAAAAGAAAAAGAAAGGAGGTAGCCAGGTATTGTCAGGGTTTCCCCTTATCGGCTACTGCAAAGCAATGCTGGGGCCAGCTTTTGGGACTGGTCCGGGCGATACTGGTTCTTTTGTCGTAGATGGGAACAATGGCGGCGATTTCGTGGTCCTGGGGAATGTTTGCGGATTTCATAGCAGGATTCTCCTTTCAGGGCTTGAAATTTGTAACGCGATTCTGTATAATACAGGCAAAGGAATACGGTGTGCCGACACCATTAAAAATCCCACAGAAATGCTGGACGCAGGGGCCAGTAGTCGGGGAGCGACGGTAAAACTCCACAGAAGTGCTGGACATAGGGGCCAGCAGTCGGGGGACGACGGTAAAATCGGCATTCAAGGCCATCGCTTTATTGTGATGGCCTTGATTCTTTTAGAGGCGTTTTATGGCAAAATATACGAAAGACGAAGCTATAACGATTCTCCATCAATCGGTAGCGGAGTACCACGAAAAACTATCGCGGCGGATGTTCCGTCTGCTATATGATAAGCGGTTGACACAAACGACGGAAATTGCTACTGTCGTGTTCGAGCCGGGTAATTTCAAGCATCTAACCGGTATCCAATCGGATTTGTCTCCCCGGCAATTCTATAAGGCTTGCCTGAAGCATCGTTTGTCTGTCCGGGACATTGATTTCGATTCTTTTGGTCATGCCCAAAGGAAACTCGAGGTTCTGCCCTTCATGGCAGACGTGTTTTATAACCGCTGCTGGATTGGCCTTTCCATCAATAACGATATATCCATTAATGCGGATTATTACGTTGGAGATACCCCGTGTGTTTTAAGTATTGGCTTTCGCGGCAAAGAAAACGGCGATGTTCCCGTAACGCTGAAAAACCAATCCATTCGGGAGGTCGTCACAAAAGAGAACAAAATCTATGCGATTGCATCGAAACCATTGGGAAATTCTACGCGAACATGGACTTTGACCTATTGCGACAACGGCTTCGATCCTTCACCGTGGTTTTAAGGACAGTAAACCGGCCACGAGCATATAAAACAGGCCCGCATGAACGGGCCTTTTTATATAGCCATATTTTTAAATTATTCAAAAAAACATATTGCTATTACTTCCGGGCCCAGGGAACAAACCATCAGTCCTGTTCTTTCCCCATGATGGTCGCGATGGTCTCGGTGTACGGCGGGCGCAGGATGCCGCGCTCGGTGATGATGGCGGTGATGAGGCCGGCGTCGGTCACGTCGAAGGCCGGGTTGAAAACCTTGACGTCCGGGACGGCCATGCGTTTCTCGTACCACATCTCGGTGACTTCCTCCGCCGGCCGTTCCTCGATCTCGATGTCGGCGCCGGTGAGGGTGGCCATGTCGATGGTGGAGGTAGGGGCGCAGATGTAGAAGGGGATGCCGAAATGCCGGGCGGCGATGGCCAGCGGCAGGGTGCCAATCTTGTTGGCCGCGTCGCCGTTGGCCGCCACCCGGTCGCAGCCGGTGAAGACGGCTGACACCCAGCCTTTCCGCATGACGGAGGCCGCCATGCCGTCGCAGATCAGCGTCACGTCCAGCCCGGCGCTCATGAGCTCACTGACGGTAAGACGCGCTCCCTGGAGCAACGGTCGCGTCTCGTCGCAGAAGACGCGGAACCGGTAGCCGCGCTCCTGGCCCAGGTACATGGGGGCCGTGGCGGTGCCGTAGCGGCTGGTGGCAAGCTGGCCGGCGTTGCAATGGGTGATGAGCCCGTCGCCGGGTGAAAGCAGCGACAGGCCGTATTCGCCGATTTTCCGGCAGGTGTCGATGTCCTCCTGCTGGATGGCCCGCGCTTCGGCCAAAAGCCGCGCCTTCACCGCCGCCACGCCGTGGGATTTCTCCGCCTCCGCCGCCCGCATCATCCGCGCCAGCGCCCAGGACAGGTTCACCGCCGTGGGCCGCGACGAATTGAGATAGTCGCAGGCTTTTTTGAATGCCCCGGCGAAGGTCTCGTAGTCGTCGGTATCAATGGCCCGGGCCGCCAGATAAGCGCCGTAGGCCGCCGCCACGCCGATGGCCGGGGCGCCGCGCACCTTGAGGCGGTAAATGGCGTCCCAGATCTCAGGCTGCTCCGTCAGGCGCAGCTGGGCGAACTCGTTGGGCAACTTCGTCTGGTCGATGATGACGAGGGCCGCCCCCGCTTCGTCCAGCGCCACCGTATCATACGAGAGGATTGTCTTTTCCATGGGCCGCTCCTTTCCGTTTACCGAAACATAGTCCGCCCGCGAACCAATCAGGCGAAAAGCCGCAGCGCCCGGGGAATCACGCTGACGTCCAGCGGCAGCATCGGGCCGCGCTCGCCGTCGAGGTCACTCTCGGCCTCCTCGTCGGCGCTGACGCGGATATGGGCCGCCTGCAGATAGAGGATATGGCGGTCGTCGGGCCGGACGGTGCCTGCGGCCACCGCCGCCGCCAGCGACAGGAACTCCGCCATCGAGCAGTCCTTCACCGCCACGAAGTCGAGCCGGCCGTCATCTATCGACGCCAGCGGAGCCGCGTTCTTTATGCCGCCGGCCACGGTGCTGTTGCAGATGACGAAGAAATAAGCCCGCTCGTCATAGCTTTTCCCGTCGGCCTCGATATGGAGCCCCAGGGTGTGGAACCGGGGAATCTCGCCGATGCCCCGCAGATAGTAGGCCGCTTTGCCCAGGGCGTGCTTGAACTGCACGTTCACCTCATGGGCCACCGAGGTCAAAACGCCGGCGCTGGCCACGTTGACAAAATAGCGGCCGTTGGCCAGGCCGATGTCGCAAAACGCGGTCTCCCCGGCGACAATGCGGTCGAAATACGCTTCCATATCGCGGTTCACGCCCAGATGGGAGACGAAATCGTTGGAGGTGCCGCTGCCGATGAGCCCCAGCGGCAGGTCGAGCTTTTCCCGGAGCAATACGCCCGCCACCTCCCGCAGCGTGCCGTCGCCGCCGGCGGCAATCACGCCGTCCGGGGCCGCCTCCCGCAGGAAATCCGCCATGCCGGTATCGTTCAGCCGGGTGCGGTAGGGAATCACCATCGCCCCGCGGGAAAGCACCGCGTCGATCATGTAGTCGAGCTTCTGCCGGAGCGCCGCGTGGCCCGATATGGGATTGTAAATGAGGACGAACCGCTTCATTCTTTCACCTGCTCCTGTGGCTGCGCCCTGAACACGCCGATGCGGCGCAGGAAGCGGATGGTGACCCGCCCCAAAATCGGCACCCGTTCCATGTCCTGCTCGCCGATGCCGCCGATGAGCAGCATGACGGCGATATAGACGGCGCAGCCGAAGAACGTCGCCCCGAAGGTCGAGATCGCGCCATTGCTCCAGGCGTTCATCGTCGTATCGTAGAACAATTTCACGGCGCCCGCCATGACCGCCGAGGAAGCGATGACCTTCAGCAGGTGGCCGGCCTCCAGGCGGTAGCCGATGAATTTATAGATGAATACCATGTTGATGATCGCCGCCACGCCCATATCGGCGGCGGTGGCAAAGGACGCGCCGAGGATGCCCAGCGCCGGCTGCGCCGTCAGCACCCAGTTCAGCACGACTTTGACGACGGCCGCCAGCATCATGTTCACCATAGGGATCGTGGGATGGCCCAACCCCTGCAGGATACCGGTGGAGACCTGATGCAAGCCCAAAAGGACAATGGAGAACGAGCAGGCCCAAACGGCAGGCCCGGCCCCCGGCGCGTTGTAGATCAGCGTCGCGATGGGCGTCGCCAACGACGAGACCACCACGAAGGCCGGGAAGCAGACGAAATTCGCGATGCGGATGCCCGCCGCCGTCTGTTCCTTCACCCGGGCCGTGTCGCCCAGCGTCCGGGCCTCGGACAGCGCCGGGATAATGCTCACCGCCAGCGACGCTGTCATGATGGTGGCCAGATTGATCAGCGGCACCGCCATACCCGTCAGATAGCCAAAGAGCTCCGTTGCCTGATTGACCGTGTAGCCGGCCACTTCCAGCCGCTGCGGCACGATGGCGAGGTCGAGGTTCGCCACCACCGGCAGCATGATATTGGCCGCCGACACCGGCAGCGCCAGTTTGAACAGCCGGCGGATGATCTGCTGCCACGACGTCCGGTACTCCTCCGGCCGCGGCGCCAGCTCCTCCGGCGTGTAGTCCCGCCGGATGTCCTTGTTCAGCTTCCAGTGGTACCAGATCAGCACCAGAAGCCCCATGACCGCCCCGGCACAGGCGCCGGAGCTGGCCCCCGCCGCCGCGAATTCCAACCCGTAAGGCAGGAAGAGGTTGGCGAGGAAAATCATCGTGATGACGCGGAAGGTCTGCTCCACGATCTGGGACATGGCCGTCGGCGTCATACGCTGCCAGCCCTGGAGATAGCCCCGGCTGCTGGCCAGGAACGTCACGAAGAAGATGGCCGGCGCCAGCGCCACCACCGACCAGTACGCCCGCGGATCGCGGATGAAATGGTACTCGATGAGCCACCCGGCCCCGAAATACGTCAACAGCGAGAACAATATGCCGGTGACGAGCATCAGCCACAGGGTAATCCGGAAAACCCGCCGGGCCCCGAAGATGTCCTTGACCGCCACCCGCTCCGCCGTGATGATGGAGATGGCCACCGGCACACCGGCGGTGGAAACCTCCAGCGCGAAGAAATAAATGGGAAACGCCATCTGGTAGAGGCCGATGCCCTCGCCCCCCAGAACGCGCGAAACGAGAATCCAGTTCAAAAGGCCGATGACCTTTACCACGATGCCGGCGACCGTCAGGATAACAGTGCCCTTCATCAGGGATTCGCCCCGGCTGGATTTCGTATTCTCTTTTTCCTGACCGTCTATCGTAAACACCGCCCCACGTCCCGGCGTAACGCCCTTTGCAAAAAATGTCTGATACCGTTATAATAATCGTATGGGAAACGTGTCCTCTTCCACAAGGATTCCAATATAAGAGATTATACCACGTCTTGCCGGACGATTCCAGCCCATTTCATGAGATGTCCGGCCCAAGGAGCACATTATGGAAATCAATCTTCTCCACTTCGATCCGGCCATCGGTCTTCGGAAACCGGAAAACATCGTACACCGGAAAACGCCCTGCCCGTTCTGCCAGCGCCGGGACCTGGCCGAAATCATCGACGAACAGGGCGAGTTCATGCTGCTTCGCAACAAGTACAACATCCTGACCGACGCCGACCAGTTCGTGCTGTTGGAGACGAAGCGCTGCGGCCGGGATATGCCGGACTACACGCCGGAGCACATGCGGGCCCTCATCCGTTTCGGCGTGCGGCACTGGCGGCGGATGCAGGCCAGCGGCGAATACGACATGGTCATCCTCTACAAAAACCACGGCCATTTCTCCGGCGGCACCATGCGTCATCCCCACATGCAGATCGTGGGCTTCCGCCACATCGACCCCACCCTGACGCTGGACCGTGACAGTTTCCATGGGCTGCCCGTCCTGACCCGGGACGGCGTCGAAATCACCGTCTCCACCCATCCTCGGGTGGGCTTCGGCGAATTCAACCTCATCGCCCCCGAAGAGGCCCTGGACCCGCTGGCGGACGCAATCCAGACCATCGTCGCCTTCATCGTCGGGTATTTTCGCAAATGCGAGGACAGCTACAACATCTTCTTCTACGACTATGACGGCAGGATCGCCGTCAAGGTCATGCCCCGCTTTGCCACGTCGCCGCTGCTCATCGGCTACGGCATCCGCCTGCTGCCCGCGTCGTTGGACAAGCTCATCCGCAAAGTCCGGGCACGGTTCGGCGAGCGCTGATTTTTCTTTCGCCGCGTTTTCATTCACCATATTTCAAAGGAGGAATTTTCATGAAACGAGTCGCCATCTTCAACTGTCACCATGCCGGGGAAACATGTACCGGGTCCGGCTGCTTCAAGGCCTTTAACCAGCGGGACGCCTTTTTCGCCCGCTACCAGGAGGAGCCGGCGGAACTGGTCTCCTTCGCCCGCTGCAACGGCTGCGGCCATGACTGGGAGAATGACGAGTCCCTGGCGAAGAAAATTGACCGCCTCAAGGACATCGCCGACGTCGTCCACTTCGGCGCCTGTACCGTGAAAAAGGGCACCGAATGTCAGTTCATCACCCGGCTGGGGACGAAGCTCGAGGGCATGGGGCTGGAAGTCGTGCGCGGCACCCACGCCGTCCACTGACGGGGCCGGATATGGACATCCGCGGCCTTGACCATCTGGTGCTGACGACGGAAAATCTCAGCCGCTGCCTCGATTTCTACGGCGGCCTGCTGGGACTTGCCGTCGAGGAAAGCGGCGGCCGCTACGCCATTCGCATCGGCCGTCAGAAAATCAACATCCACCAGCGCCCGGCCGAGTTCCTGCCCGCCGCCGGCTGGCCGCTGGCCGGCAGTCTCGATCTCTGCTTCGCCGTCACCGGCGACATCGAAGTGACGCTGGCGGCGCTCCGTGAAAAGGGCGCCGTCATCATCCAGGGGCCGGTCCCGCGTCACGGCGCCGCCGGCGATATGCAGAGCCTCTACCTGCGGGATCCGGACGGCAATCTGGTGGAGCTGGGATTCTACGACGAGGGCCCAACACAAGATTGAAGTTCATCTGGCATCTTAAAAAAAACAAAACTGGCTCTTTTTGCACGGTCAGATTTGCGCTATACTTGTCCCTGCATTATCCCGGACACCGCCGTGCGGCCTCCGGGAACGAAAGGAAGGATTTCCATGCAGAGACAAAAACGCGTTCTGGCCGTGCATGACATTTCCGGCGTCGGCAAATGCTCGCTGACGGTGGCGCTCCCCATCATCTCCGCCGCCGGTGCCGAGTGCGCGGCCCTGCCCACGGCGGTGCTTTCCACCCATACCGGCGGCTTCACCGGCTTCACCTGCCGCGATCTGACGGAGGACATCGCCCCCATCACCGCCCACTGGAAATCGCTGGGCATCCGCTTCGACGCCATCTACACCGGCTATCTCGGCTCTTTCGATCAGATCGACCTCGTAGCCGGCCTCTTTGACGCCCTCGCCGCCCCCGATACCCTGATCGCCGTGGACCCGGTCATGGCCGATGACGGCCGCCTCTACGCCGCCTTCGGGCCCGACTTCCCGTCGGCGATGAAGAAGCTCTGTGCCCGGGCCGGCCTCATCATGCCGAACATCACCGAGGCCGTGCTGATGCTCGGCGAGGAATACCGCCCCGGCCCCTATACGGAAGACTACATCAACGGCCTGCTGGCCCGGCTGGAAGCGACCTTCCCGGCCCGGCAGATCGTGCTGACCGGCGTGTCCTTTAACGATACGCGCCTCGGCGCCGCCGCCCGCGATACGAAAGCCGCCACCACGGATTTCATCTTCGGCCCCAAAATCGAAGGCTATTACCACGGCACCGGCGACGTCTTCGGCAGCGCGCTGGTGGGCGCTTTGACCGCCGGCCAGTCGCTGGCCGCGGCCTGCCGCGCCGCCGTCGATTTCACCGTCGCCAGCATCCGCACGACCTTCGACGCGAAGACCGAACCGCGCTACGGCGTGAACTTCGAGGCCAACCTGCCGCAGTACATGAAGGCCCTGGGCCGGCTGTAATCCCCCCGGACACTCCGCCGCGAAGAAATTTGCGAAAAACGGAAAAGGCGGCGCAACAAACGCGCCCGGTATGCTATAATAGGAATAGCATCCGGGCGCGTTTCCTTTTCGGCATCAAAACGCCGGCCCGTCGCGCCCGCGCATCTTTCTCCCAAAGGAGTCTTTCCCATGTGGACCGAGCATCGTACATCGATATTCATCGCTTTGAGTTTCCTGCTCATCCTCTCCGCCTTCTGGCTGCTGCCGGATCTGGCTTTTGTCGTCTTCATCGCCCTGCTGATCGACCTGCTGCTGCACCCGCTGGTGGACCGGCTCCACCGCATCCGGTCCATGCCGCGTTCTCTGGCGGCCGCCATCAGCCTGCTCGGCTTCCTCGCCCTGGTCGTCAGCCTGTTCACGCTTCTCTCCTCCACGCTGGCCGACTCGGTGCAGAAATTCAGCCATGACCTCCCCGAGATCACCGCCAACCTCAACCGCCTGTTCGAGCCCGGCAGCCTGCTGTCCCGGGAAATCGACGAGCTCTGGACGGAGCTGGCCTCCCTCTCCATCACGGCGGTGAAATCGTCGCTGACCATGCTGATTTCCCTCTTCACCAAGATCTTCGACACCGTCATCATCCTGTTTGCCGCCTTCTATCTCCTGCAGGACGGCCGCCAGATCCAGGAATGGATTGCCCGGCTGTTTCCGGCTAAAGACCATCTGCGGGTTTTCCGCCTGTTCGACCGCATTTTGCGAGCCCTCCACATCTACATCACCAGCCAGCTCGCGATCTGCTTTTTGATGGGCTTCATCGTCTTCTGCTACTTTTCGGTGCGCGGTCTCCCCTACGCTTCCGTCTTTGCCGTCGTTTCCGGTGTCAGCGAGTTCATTCCCGTCATCGGCCCGACCATCGCCTCCGCCTTCGGCACCGCGCTGACCGCGGCCGTATCGCCCTGGATCGCGCTGCAGACGATGTTCTTCTACCTCGTCATCACCCAGGTCAACCACAACTTCCTCTACCCGTATCTGGTGGGCCGGTCGCTGCGCCTGCACCCCATCGTCATCCTGCTGGGCATCCTGCTGGGCGGCAGCCTGCTGGACACCGCCGGCATGTTCCTGGCCGTCCCCCTCATCGTCATCCTCCGTCTCGTCGTCGAGGACATCCACGCGGCGGCGCAGGAAAAGCAATGCCTCCCGCCGGCGGAACCGGAGGCCGGCGGGGAAACCGCCCCCGACGTGACGCCCCCCGGCGAATAAGGAACTGTCCTATCCGTCTGAAAACGGCAAACCGGTTTTCCCCGGAATCCGGGCAACAAAAAGAGCCGCCCCGAAGGACGGCCCCGACAGAGATGAGCCGCACGGTCAACGACCGCCGCCCTGCTTCGCGCCCGGTTCGGAGTGGCTGGCTCCGCCTTGGCGTTTTTGGTGCCAGCTTTTGAGCAGGTCATAAATGACATTAGCCACCAGACCGGCCGCAATCGCTGTCACAAAACTGAAAACCAATGGTATCCCCCCTTTCGGTTGGGATACTTTACATTATAGCTGATTCGTAGTATAATAACAACAACTGAGAACCATTGGTTCGTCCGGGGTGGCTCCCCGGGCCAAAGGAGCTCCGCTTTGGCGGGGCTTTTTTGATTGTCAACGGCACTTTGGGCGAATGAAGTTCCCGACACCCGGTCTGCCCGACAGAAAAAACTGCCCCTCGTCCCCGCAACGCCGTCAAAAAAAGAACCATCGCTCCACCTGATACGGAGGATGGTTCTTTTTGATTTCTGTATTTGTTCAGGCCTTTTCCTTCAGCACGAACTCGTCGCTGGCGATGACCAGCACGAAAGAGCCACAGGCGGTATAGACGCGAAGCAGGAGCTGATGGTTGCCCACCGGCAACAGGTTCGCCTCAATCTTCGGCGCCTCGAGATCGACATCCCGGTCCTGCCGGGCCATATCGACGGCGAAGAGTCCGTTCACGACGTTCAGGAACTCCGTGAGACTGTCAGCGGCGAGCTCGTCGATTTCCTTGATGTCCTCATGGCTGTAACGCCGGGCCATCTCGATGAACATGGGATCGGACGTGACGATGCCTGTCGTCATGGAGATGTCGCCAATCAGCCGCTGGGAGACGATATGGGACTGGTTGCTGTCGCCGAGGATGGGCTCCCGGTTGTCGATGACCGCCGGCATATCCATGAAGCGAATGAAGGAGCGCATGAATATCTCGGCGAAATCCCCGTAAGCCTCAGCTTCGGTTTTCAGGGACGCCCCGGCCAACTGGCGGACGCTGGCGCGGATGATGTCCGGCACGGCGTCGCCGCTCTTGAAGAGTTCCTCCAGCCGCAGGAAGTCCACACGGCCCTCGTCCAGCATTACCTGGGCAAAGCGCATACTGTCGCTGGGCACAACCTGGTTCAGCGTCTCAATCTGCTCCGCCGTCAGCAGGTTTTTCCCCAGCGCCTGGCCGGCGAAATCGGCGGCCACATCAAGAGAAGCCAGCTGCTGGCCGGTGACCATGCCCTCACGAAGGGCCATGAGCGCCAGAGAAGGCTTTGCCTCCAGGCTTTTCGCCAGAAGTCCCTGAATCTCTTCCGTTTTGACCAAACCGGTATTGAGCAGATACTGGGCAAAATAAAGGCTATTGTTCATTCTGCTCCACCTTCTTCCGGATCGCCTCCACCGCCTTCTTGATCTGAGCGCTGGTATACGGCTTCTGGATGAAGTCCAGCGCTCCCAGCTTCAAGGTCTCCATAAGCTTCTGGGGGGTCCCGGCCGACGAAAGCATGATGACCGGCATTTCCGGATTGACTTCCCGCATGACCTGCAAGGCCTCGATGCCGCCGACCTCGGGCATAACGATGTCAAGGAAGACGCCGTCCGGTTTCTCCTGCAGGTCCATCATCACGGCCTCTTTGCCGTTTTCCGCCTCCATGACCTCGCATCCCAGGTTCTCCAGCTCCGTCCGGAGTTTCTTGCGGAGCAACTTGGAATCATCGGTGATCAGTATTTTCAGTTTCCTCTCCAATTAGAACCGCCTCCTCGCGATGAACGCTCACCAAAAGCCATATACCCCCGCAACCAAACAGTGATATACCGCGTTTTTTCCCATTGAATTACACTCTATGACGTATTATACCACACTTTAGAAAAAATCCATATCCCCAAAAGAAAAAAAGCCCCGGTCGCACCAAACGACCGGGACTGTTTTTCTCCGGGAAAAGAGAGCGCCGTATCAGAACAGGTGACCGTCCCAGCCCCAGGTTTCCACGGGATGGAAGGACACATAAACGGCCTTTCCCTCGATGCCAAACGCCTCGTTTAGGATGGCGCAAATCCGCTTCGTCAGGTCGGTACAGGCGTCCCGCGAGGCGTCCCCCAACATACGGACCGCCACATACGCGCCCTTCGTGAGCTTCTCGCCGGCCATCCAGAGCGGGCAATGCTCCTCGATGGTCACCATGACGAATTTCTTCGGCTTGCCCAGCGCCTCCACGGCGGCGTCGGTGAGCTTCTTCTGCAGGACCTCCCGCTGGCCCAGGTCCATCGTGACAGTGAGTTTCGCTTCGATACAGGGCATGTTGAACGACCTCCTTCAAATGTCACGGCCGCTGGATATCCAGGACCGCGTGGATACTGTTTTCAATGACGTAATCGGTAGCGAATTTCGTCGGGCCGGTCTTTTCGTCCTTCGATGGCGCCGCCTCGCCGGCCTCCTCCAGCTCCTGCTGTCGCCGGATGGCCTCCCGGATGGCCGCCTCCTGTTCCTTTTCCGACGGTACCGGACCGCCGCCCGGCTCAATGACGATCTCGTTGTTCGCCGGCGCCTCCATCAGCTCCTGGAGCCGGTCCGCCGTAGTCTTCATCGTGGCGCCGCTCTTGGTGCTCTCCTGGAGGCCCATGTCCGACTGCAACGCCGCCAAAAGCTGTTCCACCGATACGAGCCCGCCGCCGTGGATATTCAGGTGCATCGCCCCGGAGTGCTGCCGCCTGGGGACGGTGAAGGGCACCGTCAGCGTGACATTTTCCGCCCGGAAGGGCTTCAGCGTGACCTTGAAATTCACCGTTTCGCCCGGCTTCACCGAGGCGGGCTCCGGCACGGCCGTGAGCAAAGTTGCGGTGCGGCGCTCCGTTTCCGAGACGACATTGACCTTGATGTCCAGGATATCGTTCTCTTGATCGGTATCGGTACAGATGAGCCCCATCGCCTGGACCAGGTCGCTGAAGGCCACCTGCCCGACGTCGGAGGGCGCATAGAACATATTGGCGCGCTCCACGGTACCGCCGTCCACGGCGTTCGTCCGAATGGCGAAGTCCACCCGGACCGTGCTCTGCGCCAGCTGGTCCGTGGTCCTGTCCAGGCCGGCATAGGAAATCGCGTTGGAAAGCGCCGGCAGGAGGTTCTCGTCGTAAGCCATGGAAGCCGCGTAACTGTCGGAGCAACCCAGAGTCTTATCCTCCACCGTGAGGCGGATCGGCACCACCGTGGGGAATGTCCCCAGCATACCGCCGATGCCCGCCATCCGGTCCTGGTTGATGCGGCCGATGATGCGGTTGTTCCGGGTAATCTTGCGGCCGTCGGTGGGACCGGTGACCATGCCGAAAACCGTGGCATCGGTCATAAAATAATTGACATTGCCCCGGCGCAGGAACTGATGGCCAAAGGCCAGAACGCGGCCCTCGTCCACGGCCGTCACCGTGCCCGTCGCCGCCAGGGAGAAATCGCCGAAGATGACCGCCGCCCCCACCGGCGCCCCCGGCTCCAGCGTGGCGTCATAATCGGTGACATAGGCACCGCCCTGGCCGCTGAAGGTCGGCTCGGCATTGAATCCCAGCGGAGCCAGCGTCTTTCGCAGGAAATCCATCGCCGGCCCCTGGAAACCGCTGGCATACAGCGTATCCTTGTACTCCGGCTCCTGCCCCACCGAGGGATAGGCCGGTTTCTGCGGCACTTTGTCCGCCGCGGGAGGCTTTTCCGCCGGTGGCGGTGTCTGACCGCTGCCATCGCCCGGCTCCGCCGGGGGCTTTTCCGATTTGTCCCCGCCCTTCTCCGGCCCGGCCGTCGCCGCTGTCTTATCGGCCGCATTTTCCGACGCCTTATCCGGCGTATCGTCCGACGCCTTTTCTGCCGTATCTTCCAACGTCTTCTCCGGCGTGGGCGTCGCGTCTTTCCCGGCTTCGTCCTTTCCGGTCTCTTTGTCCTTTTCCTTCGCGGCCTTCTCCGCCGCCTCCTTCTCTTTCTGCGCCCGTTCCTCCGCCACCTTCTTGAGATCGACGGTCTCCGGCCGCGTCTGGTTCTTCGTGTCGGGATAGTCCCAGATGGCCAACATCGTCTCAATCGGCGTGATCA
This sequence comes from Schwartzia sp. (in: firmicutes), assembly GCA_017444395.1. Lineage (GTDB taxonomy): Bacteria > Bacillota > Negativicutes > Selenomonadales > Selenomonadaceae > RGIG3544. The sequence continues at coordinate 13,011 of JAFSWT010000095.1, forward strand.
GGAACGTATGCGGATCCATGCCGGTCAGGGTCATGGAGGCCCCGCCGATGAGCCGGCCATCCACATAGACGGGGCTGCCGCTCATGCCCTGCACCAGCCCGCCGGTGGTATCGGCAAAGGGGCCGTCGCTGCGGGCCACGATGTAGAGACGGTCGGAGACATTCATAGTCCCCAGGATTTGCGCGTCAAAGCTCGAAATCTCCCCCGAGCTGTCCACCACCGTGTAGAGCGTTCCCACCATGCCTTCCTCGACCTCGGCCAACGGCAGGATATCCGGCATGGCCGCGGCCGGCGACGGTCCGGCGAGGAACGCCGTCGCGGCCGCCACCACCGCCAGGGCACGCTTTAGGCCCAAAACCACGCCGGCTTTACGCCCACGCTTTACGTCTGCACGGCGTTCCTTCCCGAAAAAGCGGGAAATCGCTTTCACTCTCGAAACAATCAGTCTATGCAAAGGGAACTCACCTCATTTTTTCTCGATACGGGCAACCACGGTTCCGGACGTGATGCGTTCTCCGGGGGCCACCCGTGTCTCCCGGACGACGCCGCGCCACCGGGCGCGCGCCGCCACCGCCTCGCCGCCGGAGAGCGCCGCCACCCGTACAAGCTCACTGCCCTCCGTGACCTCGTCCCCCGGCCGGACCGTCCAGGTGACCTCACCGCCGATGACAGCGGTGGCATTTTCCACCGGGTTCCGCCCCAGCAACCAGATCAGGAAGACCAGGAAAGCCAGGCCGGCAGCCAGAGCGACTTTTCGCACGCCGTTCACCTCTCGTCGTTTGCCTCCTGTCTATTATAGCCCTTTTCGTCCGGGATTCCTACTAAAACCCGTCAAAAAGTTTTTCATTTTTCCTGCCGGCAAATCCCCCACGGCGCCGCCGGCACCCTGCCCGGTCATTTCTTCATAACCGCCAAAGCGTTGGCCACCTTGCGCTCCTGGCCATCCGACGGATTGTTGATGATCTGGCCGCCAATGACCATCTCGCTGGAGCCGCCGCCATCGAAATTGATGGCCTCCCGGGCCCCGAACTTCACCAGCAGCTCGGCAAACTCGTCCAGCGTGCAGCCGATGGACGAGGACTGCCGCCCGTCCACCACCGCCAGCAGGATATGGCGGTTCGGCAGCAGCGCCAGCCCGGTACGGGGCGCCCGGCCCACCGCGATGTCCTCGGGGAACTTCTCCTCGGCCACAGTCACGTGCGGCTTGCCGTTCTTCACCAGCATCGGACCGCCGCTTACAATGGTGGGCACGTTCAGCCATTGGGGCCCCAGATCCTCGGTCAGTGTCACCTTGTCCCCCACCCGGGCCCGGACGAACGCGTCCCGGGCCGAACCGTGCACTGAAATCACATAGCCGTCCTGGGGAATCACCGAGTTGGCCTGCTGGATCTTCGTGATGCGACCGTTCTGCACCGTGAACTCGCGGCCGAAGCGGTTCGTCTCCGTCGTCGGATTGTAATAGCGGTTGTAGATGATCAGATTGTTATCGCCCCGCTCGATGTTCACGCCGGAAACCCGCACCGAGGCGGCGCCGATCCTGACGGTGGCGTCGTAGTACACCGGGGCGATGAAGGGCCGCCCGTTGGCCTTGATGCCCAGGGCGCTGCGGGTGAAATACGTCGTGCCGATGACGGTGCCGTCCATGCGGACGACGCCGGAAAACGACCCGTCCGGTTCAAAGTAAGAGGCGTTGATGGCCGCCGCCGCCTGCATATCGTCCGACATCCCCCGGACGGTCTGGCGCCCCAGCACCTCTCCGTTGGCCAGCACCGGCTCCAGCCGGTACTTCGCCGGGTCCACGTCGAGGAAAAACGCCGACAAAAGCCCCCGGCCGTCCCGGCGAAAATACGTCTTGGCCTTCAGCCCCGGCGCCGGGTCCCAGTCCGTCTCCCGTTCAAAGAACTTGGAAAAGTCGATGAAAACCCGGGCCGGGTTTTTCAACGCCTTGACGACGTAATCCGCCGGTTCGCTGAGGTCAAAGATGACCCGGAGATTCTGGCCGTTCTTCTGCCAGGTGACGCGCTGGATGAGCTCGCTCTTGATGGCCGGCTTGACCTTGCCCAGATCCTTCAGCCCGGCGAACTCCACGATGACGCGCTGGCCGTTGCGCTCCGTCTTCACCTCATAGCGCGGGGCCGCCGAAACATCAAAGACGACGCGGTCGCGTTCGTCGCTGCTGCCGAACCGGACGCCCCGCAAATCCGCCGCCAGTACCGCCGCCGGCAAGAGCAACAGCAAAAGCAAAAGCGCCAACGACCGCCGCGCCCACTCGAATCGTATCTTCATGGAACCTACCCTTTCTGTCTCCGAAATCCCGGCAGGCAACCCACCGCCTGCCACGAAGGGCATTATATCCCCCTTTTATGAAATAAGAGTGATTTAAAATCATTATTCCGAACAATCCAGTACGCCGAGCGGCATCTGACGCAGCCTGACGAAAAAAGACCCGGCAGGTGCGTGGAGGGACTTATTCGGCGGTTCCTTAACAAAATGAACGCCCCATACGACAGCTTCTGCTACATCGTATGGGGCATTTGTTCAACTGGTCAATCGCACATCACGACGCTTCTTTGCGACTTCTTGCAACTCCGGCGTAAAACCATGGATGCCGAACAGAACATGATAGCGCGTCCATACAGACCTCGTCCATGAGCTCCGGCAGCGGGTGCCGCCGGAGATAGGCAAGGAAATCTCTCGCCTTCAACATTTCCGAATGATTCCGCCCGGTCATATCCTATCCGTCATCCTTCCCTGTGTATGCTTCAGCCGGTTCTCTCACCCCTGGAACCGTACCCCCAGCATCGTGATGTCGTCGGATTGTTCGGCGCCGTTGGCGTGGTCTTCGATGTCGGCCCGGACTGCCGCCAGGATTTCTTTGACGGAGGCGGCGGGCGTCCCTGCCCGGTTCAGCGTCGCCTGCAGGCGTTCCTCGGTGTAGAGCTTTCGCTCCGGGTTCATCGCCTCGGTGACGCCGTCGGTGTAGAAGTACAGCATATCCCCCGGCGCCAGCGTCAGGCGGTTTTCCTCGTAGACGGATTCCTCCATCACGCCCACCATGTGGGCCTTCTTGCCCTCCACGATGTACTGCCAGTCGATGGTGTCTCCCTGCAGGCGGCCGATCAGCGGCGCGTTGTGGCCGCCGTTCACATAGGCGAACTCGCCCGTCGTCGTGTTCAGCACGCCGAAGAACACCGTCACGAACATCATTTCCTCGTTGTTCTCGCAGAGCTGCCGGTTCGACAGCTCCATGATTTCGGCCCAGTTCACGTTTTCGGCGCCGCTCGAGTAGGCCGCCGTCAGCGCGTTGTTCTTCAGGATCGTCTTCGAGATCATCATGAAGAGAGCCGCCGGGACACCCTTGCCCGATACGTCGGCCATGGTGACGGCCAGATGTTCCTTGTCCAGCGTATAGAAGTCGTAGAAGTCGCCGCCCACGGACTTGGCGGCCTCCATGGTCGCGTACAGCTCGAAGCCGCTGCCTGCCGTGACCTGCGGGGAGATCTTCGGCAGCATGCCTTCCTGGATGCCCTGGGCCAGCGAAAGCTCGGTGGCGATGCGTTGCTTGTCCGCCGTGACTTTCGCCAGATTCGCCATGTATTCCTTCAGCTCGACGGTCATGTGGTTGACCGAGTCGGAAAGTTCCTCGATCTCGTCGCCGGTCTTGATGTCGAGATGCTTGTCGAGGTCGCCCCTGGCGATTTCCCCCACGCCCTCCGTCAGCGCGACGAGGGGCTGCACGAACCGATCCGCCAGTTTGCGGCTGGCCACGGCCAGCGCCGCCAGGATTCCCAGCAGCAGGATTCCCATTTGCCAGAGGTTGTCCCGGAAGAAGGCGTCCATCGAGGCGGCGAATTCGTCCGTCTGTGCCGTCACGGTGCTGTGCGCTTCCCTGGCCGGGGCGACGATTTCCGACGCCTTGACCATCGTGCCGAAGCTCCAGCCCACCGAGGGGATCGGCGCGTAGGCGAGGTAATAGGTTTCGCCGTCCAGTGTCACGGGGACGATGCCGCTGTGACCGTTCACCATGCTCTTCGCTTTCTCCACGAAGCTCGGCTCCGGGGCCTGGCGAAGGTCCCGATGCTCCTCGGTCGCTGCCAGGAGGCCGGTCTTCTCCGTGGAAAGCACCACCGCGCCCTTGTCGTTCAACACGAAATTGACGCTCGAGTCCGAGACTTCTCCCCGGCCTCTCTCCGTCACCGCGAGATAAAGCGATTTGATGTCCATCCCGATGCTGACGACGCCGACAATCTCCGACCCGACGCGGACAGGCGCGGCATAATCGATGAAGGGAAATCCTTCCATCCCCATATAGACGCCCGTCAGCGCGGGGCGCCCGGCCGCGATTGCCTGTTTATACCAGGGACGTTCCCGGGGGATAAAAGTATCAAAAAAAACCTGCGTAAATTCCACATATTCCTTCCCCGAATGCTGAAGATCCACGCAATACATGAAGCCTTTTTCCGAGGCCATGAGAATCGAACCGTCGTAGCTCTTGTAAAAGCCCGCCATGTTCTCCAACGTGTCGGCAATGCCGGAGGCAGCGTCGACCTCGGCGGCGATCTCCGCTTTGGCTTCCGGACTGCGCACGGTCGGCGCATTGTAGAGGTAAACTTCCCCGGCTCTCACCGGCTCCCGATGCGGGTCCTTGACCTGCCTCGGCACATACTCTTCCGGGTGCGCCATCAACCGCTCCATGATCAGGGCGATATACTCGGCGTCCTCCTTGATATTGCGAAGCTCCCGGTCCACTTGATTGGCTTTCTCCTGCGCCAAAAGCATCAGCCGCTGCTGGGCCAGATGAATCGCCTGTTTTTCCATGGACGATCCGGCCGCCGCCCCCATGCGCTGCCCGTTGTCCATCGACTCCTGCCGGGCGTCGTAAAGTCCCCAGAGGGAAACGGCGCCGAGGACAAGGAAGGACAACAGCCCCGCTCCGAGCAGCATCATCAAAATCCGCTGACGAATGTTCATCTTCTTCATAGTCATTTCCTCACCCCAAAAACCGTATGCCCATCATCGTGATGTCGTCGGACTGCTCGGCGCCGTTTGCGTAGGCGTCGATGTCGGCCCGGAGGGCCGCCAGGAGATCCTTCATCGGGATGCCGGGCGTCCCCAGCCGGTCCAGCGTCGCCTGCAGCCGTTCCTCGGAGTAGAGCTCCTTTTCCGGGTTCATCGCCTCGGTGACGCCGTCGGTGTAGAAATACATCATATCCCCCGGTTGCAGCGTCAGCCGTTTCATCTCATACTTCGCGTCCTCGATGGCCCCGACCATGTGGGTTTTCTTCTCGTCCCGGATGTACTGCCAGTCCGCTTTCCCGTCCGATACGCGGCCGATCAGCGGCGCGTTGTGGCCTCCGTTGGCGTAGGCGAACTCACCCGTCTTCAGGTTCAGCACGCCGAAGAACACCGTCACGAACATCATTTCCTCGTTGTTCTCGCAGAGCTGCCGGTTTGCCCATTCCATGTTCCGGCCCCAGTTCACTTCGGCCGGGCCTTTTTCCATCGCCGACGCCAGGGCGTCGTTTTTCAGCATCGTCTTGGAGATGACCATGAACAGCGACGCCGGGATGCCCTTGCCGGACACGTCGGCGATTGTCAGCGCCACATGGTCCTCGTCGAGGGTGTAGAAATCATAGAAATCGCCCCCCACTTCCTTGGCGGCGTGCATTGTCGCGAAGAGGTCGTAGTGGGGGTTGCCGACGAACTTCGGGAAGATGTTCGGCAGTATGCCCTCCTGTATGCTGAACCTCTGTGCCGTTGACGAAATACCGATTGGGCACATTGGATTTGTTGCTCGCTTTGCACTCCACGCCGACCTGCGACCAGGCTTTTTCAAGCGAAAACGTCGAGTTATTCGGAGAGAAGAAGTCCCTTTGGACCGTACCGTTTCCCAGCAGCATGTTCAGAAACATGACGTCGCGATCGACCTCCTGATACGTCCCCCCGGCCACGTCCTCCATCTGCTCCGCGTCCAGCGCCTTGTCCGCGATTTTCTGCCTCATTTTCTCGGTTGCCGACATTTCTTTGTTCGCCATGATGAATTCCTCCCCTAATAGCCTTCCCCCTTGGGGAAGGGCAAGTTTTTATCCTTTACTCATATATACGATGCAGGAACGAAAAAAAGGACAGTTTTGGGAAAAAATTAAAACTTTTTTCGCGCCGCCCGAAAAACCCGCGAACGATCCCCATCTTATCCAAATTCGACACGCGCCCGAAGTTCCCGTCGCAGCAACTTATACTGCTCTCAGTTAAGATTTTTAAACTGAGATGTAACTGCTCAGAACCCCCACAAAATAGTTACATATTTTAATACGTAAAACTATTGACATTCTCCTCGAATAGTGTTACTATATAATCAAAAGTGACACTATCGGAGGTGGAGACTGTGGCTATCGTTAAGGTTCATAATA
>JAFSWT010000096.1 GCA_017444395.1 Schwartzia sp. (in: firmicutes)
GAACCGCTGTCAAAGCGGCCCCGGACCGGTTTTCGTTTGTCGCTTGCCCTATACTCGCGGTCAGAGAAATATACAAAACCAAAGTAATCTCACCGCGAGTATATGCAGATAAGCAGACTCTAACGTCTCCCCCTCTTCCCCTATTCCCGCCCACATGCTATAATTTCTCCATCATGCTTTCCACAGGAGGACGACTGATGCGACGGAGATTTCTTTTGGCGCTCCCGGCTTTGGTGGGCGGGGGGCTGTTTTTGTTTTCGGCGGGGGCGTCGGCGGCGGAGCCGTTTGCGGATGTGCCGGCGGGACACTGGGCCTATGACGCGGTGGCGCGGCTGGCGGCGGACGGTGTGGTCGAGGGATATGGCGACGGGACGTATCGCGGCGATGTCGCCATCACCCGCTATGAGATGGCTCAGATGGTGGCCCGGGCGATGGCGCGGCCGGGTATCAGCGGCGCCGATAAGTCGCTGGTGGACAAGCTGGCGGCGGAGTTTGCCGAGGAGCTTGGCAGTCTCGGCGTCCGGGTGGCGGCGCTGGAAAAGCGGGTGGACAACGTGGTCTGGCGCGGCCGGGTGCGGTATCGCTTCATCAGCCAGCACAAGGCGGACGACGGCCAGCGTTCCCGGTCGTACAACGTGACCTATACCGGCGGCGGCTCCCATGCGAATCTGAACCAGTTCCTGTTCCGGCTGGAGCCGGAGGTGCGGGTGAACGCGCATTGGCGGGGCCGGGCGCGTATCAGCTACTATCAGGATATGGACAGCGCCCGGAACGTCAGCGCGGCGGTGACGGACTGGCTGTGGGCCGAGGGGCGCTACGGGAAGACGCTGGTGAATCTCGGCAAGTTCCCCTATCGCACCGAGGGGGATTACGGCCTGTTCCTGGACGATCCCATCGCCGGCGGGCAGGTCATTTTCGGCGGGGCGGTGAAGGCGGCGCTGACGGCGGGCCGCTACAATTTCAACAGCGATCCGAGCTGGTACGCCGCGCCGGCGTCAGCGATGGGGCCCGATTACGACGCCGCCAGCTATCAGGGCGTGGAGATTTTCGGCGACCGGAGCCGGCGCTTTACCTGGGGCGTGGCCTATCATCATCTGAAAGCGGGCCGTCGCTATGCGGAGTCGCTGCTGGCAGGGCACTCGGCGAATCTCTGGAGCGTGGGCCTCGGCTACCGCTTCTCGCCGCAGCTTTCGCTGAACGCGGCCTATCTGAAGAATACGTCGCTGCGGCTGAAAGACGCGGCCGCGATGCCCAACGTCGATGTGAAGCGGTTCGGCCATGCTTACAATATTGAACTTTCGTACCGGGGCGCCCGGCCCGCTGATGTGGGGAGCTTCGGCTGCTTCGTCGCCTACCGCTATCTGGGGCAGTACACGAGCCTGAACTCCACCTATCAGGTGAATGGCGGCATGCGGCAGGGGGACCGGGGCTTTGAGGTCGGCGCGTCCTATACTTTCGCCCGGAACGTGGTGGGCCATGTCCGATATTTCTACGGCAAGCGCATTTCCCCGCAAACGGACGCCGCCAGCCCCCGCCGTTCGTCGCTGTTCACGGAGCTGAATTTCTTTTTCTGATGTCAAAAATCGTTTACAGCATCCAATTTGGTTGACGGATTTTTTCCGCGTTTCCCGCTCCCCTACGGGGGCGCCGCTTTCGGGCGACGATGATGGCGGAGGCAAAAAATCGATTTCAAAAAATTTGAATCCGAAAAATCGCGGCCGGTTTTTCTTTCCCCCTTCAGGACGTGTCGCTATTAGCTCAACGGAATTCTCCCTCCGCCGCTGAAAACCAAATTGGACCCTTTGGGGCGAAAGTCTCCGCCGGGCAGAAAAGCAGCGGATTTTCGCTTTTGCGTCCGCCCGGCATACGGGAAAAACAAAGCCCGCCACACGTTCAACGCATGTGACAGGCTTTTGGGAACATCCTTTACAAACGGACTTGATTCTGCTATGATTGGCTCAGGAGAGCAAGGCTTTGAGGTGGTAAATTTCGTTGCGACCACACGCCGACGGTATGACAGGGGAGACCCGAGAGATGCGGGAGATGCGACGCCCGCCAAAGTCTTGCCCATTGGAGAGGGTACAAATCCGTACCCTCTTTTCTATGCTCTGAATGAATAGACGCAAATGAATGTTTCATAAACAAAGCCCGCCACACGTTCAACGCGTGTGACGGGCTTTTTTACTCGCGAAAGAAAGATTAATCCTGTTTTGAAGTTGCCGTCCGCGGTATATACAGAGTACGTAAGACTTTCCTGCGGAAAGATCTAACGTACTCTAGTATCTGTGCGTATTCCGGTACTATCAGGCGACGAGTCCCTCGCGCTTTTTCTCGTCGCGGTCGATGACGATGGCTACGGCGCCGTCGCCGGTGATGTTGAGGCAGGTGCGGAACATGTCGAGGATGCGGTCGATGCCGGCGACGAGGGCCAGGCCCTCGATGGGCAGCCCGACGGACTGGAGCACCATGGCCAGCATGATGAGGCCGGCGCCAGGGACACCGGCGGTGCCGATGGAGGCCAGGGTGCCGGTGAAGACGATCATCATCATCTGGCCCGCCGTGAGGTCAACGCCGAAGACATTGGCGATGAAGAGCGCGCAGACGCCCATGTAGAGGGCGGTGCCGTCCATGTTGATGGTGGCGCCCAGCGGCAGGACAAAGCTGGTGACTTCGCGGGAGACGCCGAGCTTTTCCTGGAGGTTCTTCATGTTGACGGGCAACGTCGCGGCACTGGAGCAGGTGGTGAAGGCGAGCATCATGGCCTCGGACATGGCGGAGAAGAACTTGCCCGGAGAAACATGACCGCCGATCTTCGCAAGCATCGAGTAAACGACCACGGCATGAATCGCGCAACCGATGGCCAGGCAGGCGATGACGGAAATCAGCGGCAGGAGGACTTTCGGGCCGTTGGCCGCCACGACGGGCAGGAGCAGCGCGAAGACGCCGATGGGAGCGAAGTTCATGATCATGGCGATGATCTTGTAGCAGACTTCCGCCGCCGCGTCAAAGAATTTGATGAGGATCTGGGCGCGCTCGCCGCCGACCTGGATGATGCCGACGCCGACAAACAGCGCGAAGACAATCAGCGGCAGGATTTGCGCCTTGGCCATGACATCGACGGGATTCGTCGGTACCATCCCTACGAAGACCTGCATGATGCCGGGCGCGTCCTTGACATCCACCTTGCCCTCGGCAATCATCTGGAGGCCGGAGCCGGGATGGCCGATGCCGGCGATGACGAAGCCGATGAGGATGGCAATGGCCGTGGTGACGAGGTAGATGACGACCGTCTTGAGGCCGATGCGCCCGAGGGTCTTGGTGTCGCCGAGGCTGGTCATGCCGACCACCAGCGAGGTGAAGACGACCGGTACGATCATCATCTTGATGAGATTGATGAAGATGGTGCCGATGGGAGCGATCCACCACTTGATGAAGGGCAGCCCCTCCGGCCCGGCGATGAGACCCACGATGACGGAGGCCACCAACGCCAGAAAGATTTTTACGGATAAGTTCATTGGGGTATTACCTCCTTTGAAGAATATGAAATATGCCATTTCATTATACGCGATAACCGGGGCGCTTGTCCACTATTCCAGAATGTATACAATATGGGAAAGCGGCATCCACCCCGGAAAGGCAAACTCCCCGGCAGTCGGTAATCTGCCGGGGAATCTCAAACAAGCTCTACATGGACATTCTCATATAGCGCAAGCGTCTTATCATGGGTCAGAAATACTGCATTTTCCGCCATTGCCTGAGCAAGCAACAGACGATCAAAGGGATCCTTGTGTAAAGGCACGCTGTTTGAACGATACAAACGCTCCAAAGCAAGAATATGATGATTTTTCACCGGAAGATTGCACATAACTGACGCATCGCAATATCTGAGCAATTCTGTCCCTGAGCAAGGGATATCCCGTGGGTGCAGTTGATTCTTTATCGTAACTTCCCATAAAGATACCGTGCTGTATAACAGAAGATTATCCCCAGCACTGATGATATGCCGTGCCTTTGCGGATAAATCCGGCCTGTCCAACAAAGCCCAAAGGATAATATGTGTATCCAGCAAGCACTTCATTTGACATCACCATAAAACAACCGGGCAATTTCTTCATTGCAAAAATCAATATCATCCGGGAAATCCAGTTTTCCCGCCGCCAATCCAATCAACGGTTTTCCGGGTTTGCTTTCTGTCCGTTCCTTCCGTACGGCTTTTGCCGGTATTCCGGAAGCAGCATTGGCGAAAATATCCCCCGTGCTGTCTGTATTCTCCATCTTCGGTTGTATCATCTGGGCGATGGGCTTTCCGTCCATCGTGATAAAAATATCCTGCTCACTGACCATTGCCAGGTACTTGTCGACGTTTGCCTGAAAATCCGCTGCGGTAACGAGCATAGGCGCACCCCCTTTTTTCTATTATAATCTCTCTCAGGCACCCGCGCAAGTCTGATTTCTTAACCGTCATACGTCTCCGAAGTACGGCAAAAGGTGACCGGTTCCGGGTTCGTATCCATGAACAGGAACGAACGGATTATATGTCTCAAACTTCCCATACCCAAAAGTGCCTGCAAGCAGCTTGCCAACTGTAATTATCGCCGATAGAGAACGAGTAGCGGAGCTCCCCCCTCTGCGAGGGGGAGAGGTGCCAATCCAAACCTTCGCTTTGCGAAAACTGTCGGATCTCGCGTAAACCGTAAGGATTGGCTCTGCTTGCCTCCCAGCGAGGGAGGTGGCGCGAAGCGCCGGAAGGAGACCACTCAC
>JAFSWT010000097.1 GCA_017444395.1 Schwartzia sp. (in: firmicutes)
CATTGGCGGCCGTCGGTCAGGGCGTCCTCATGCACATCTACGAGACATTGTTCTCCGAGTACGGCCAGACGGTGGGTCAGGTGTTGCTGACGAAGGAAAACTCGGTGCGCCACAACCAGTACACGAACTCCCGCAACGCGTTGCTGGCGCTGCTGGCCATGGGCGTCGTACCGGTGGTCAACGAGAACGACGCCGTCTCGGTGGACGAGCTGAAAATCGGCGACAACGACAACCTCTCCGCCATCGTGGCCTCGCTGGTGGACGCCGACCTGCTGGTCATCCTTTCCGACGTGGACGGCCTCTACACTGCCAATCCCCAGACCGACAAGACCGCCACCCGGATTCCCGAGGTGGCGGAAATCACGCCGGACATCGAGCGTCTGGCCGGCGGGGCCGGCTCGGCCCTGGGCACCGGCGGCATGCACACCAAGATCGAGGCGGCGAAAATCGCCCGCAGCGCCGGCGTCACCCTCGTCATCGCCCACGGCCAGCAGGACGGAGCCGTCCGCGCCGTCGTGAGCGGTGAGGACATCGGCACCCTGTTCCCGGCCAAGGAAGCCCATCTGAAAGCCCGGAAAAGCTGGCTGGCCTTCGGCCGCCACATCGAAGGCGACCTCATCGTCGACGCCGGCTGTGAGCGGGCCATGCGGGAAAAGGGATCGAGCCTTTTGGCGGCCGGTCTCGTCAGCGTCGAGGGCGATTTCGCCGCCAGGAGCACCGTGCGGGTGCTGAACGGCGAGGGACAGGAAATCGCCCGGGGCATCGTGAACTACGGCGCCGAAGACCTGCGAAAGATTGCCGGCTGCCGCACCGCGGAAATCGCCGCCAAACTGCCGGACGCGGCCCACGACGAAGTAATCCACCGGGACAACATGGTCCTGATGGCGTAACTGCTCTGAGCCGGCGAAGGCGCCAACCCATGATTTCAGGGAATTCCCTACAGGAGGAAAAGGACCCCATGCCAGCCAAGAACATCCGCAATTTTTCCATCATCGCCCATATCGATCACGGCAAATCCACCCTGGCCGACCGCCTCATCGAGCGGACCGGGGCCCTCACCGAGCGCGAGATGGCCGAGCAGGTCCTCGACTCCATGGACCTGGAGCGCGAGCGCGGCATCACCATCAAGGCCCAGACCGTACGCCTCACCTACACGGCGAAGGACGGCAACCTCTACGAGCTGAACCTCATCGACACGCCGGGCCATGTGGATTTCTCCTACGAAGTTTCCCGGAGCCTCGCCGCCTGCGAAGGGGCGCTGCTGGTCGTGGACGCCACCCAGGGCGTCGAGGCCCAGACGCTGGCCAACGTCTATCTGGCGCTGGACCACGACCTCGAGATCATCCCCGTCATCAACAAAGTGGACCTGCCCAGCGCCGACCCGGAGAAAGTCAAGCGGGAAATCGAGGAAGTCATCGGCCTCGACGCCTCGGACGCGGTGCTGGCCTCGGCCAAGACGGGGCTCGGCGTTGACGATATCCTTGAAGCCATCGTCAACCGCATCCCGCCCCCGGACGGCGACGAGGAAAAGCCGCTCCGGGCGCTGATCTTCGACTCCTATTTCGACTCTTACAAAGGCGTCATCGCTCATATCCGGCTCATGGACGGCCATATCGAAAAGGGCAGCCAGCTAAAGATGATGGCCACCGGTAAGGTTTTCGAGGCCACCGACGTGGGCTGCTTCTGCCCCGCTCCGGTGGAGGTGCCGCGGCTCGGCCCCGGCGACGTCGGTTTCATCGCCGGCAGCCTGAAAAACGTCCGGGATGTGCGCGTCGGTGACACCGTCACCACGGCGGAAAACCCGGCGGCCGAGCCCCTGCCCGGCTACCGCGGCGTCACCCCGATGGTTTACTGCGGCCTCTACCCGGTGGACAGCGCCGACTACGACAGCCTCAAGGACGCGCTGGAAAAACTCCAGCTCAACGACGCCGCCCTGGTCTTTGAGCCCGAGACCTCCGTCGCCCTGGGCTTCGGCTTCCGCTGCGGTTTCCTCGGCCTTCTGCACATGGACGTCATCCAGGAGCGGCTGGAACGCGAATACCATCTGAAACTCATCACCACCGCCCCCAGCGTCATCTACCACGTCCACCTCACCGACGGCACGATGGAGGCCGTGGACAACCCGGCTAAGCTGCCGCCGCCCCAGAAAATCGACTACATCGAGGAGCCCTTCGTCAAGGCCACCGTCATCGTCCCCAGCGACTACGTCGGCGCCGTCATGCAGGTCTCCCAGGACAAGCGCGGCGAATACAAGAGCATGGACTATCTCGACACGAACCGCGTCATGCTCATCTACCACATCCCGCTTTCCGAAATCATCTACGACTACTTCGACCAGCTCAAATCCACCACCCGCGGCTACGCCTCGCTGGACTACGAACTCGCCGACTATCAGGAAGCCAGGCTGGTCAAGCTCGACATCCTGCTGAACGGCGAACCGGTGGATGCCCTCTCCACCATCGTCTTCAACGAGCAGGCCGCCTACCGGGGCCGGCTGCTGGCCGCCAAGCTGAAGGAAATCATCCCCAAGCAGATGTTTGAGATTCCCATTCAGGCCGCGGTGGGCAGCAAGATTGTCGCCCGGGAGAACGTCCGCGCCTTCCGCAAGGACGTCCTCGCCAAATGCTACGGC
>JAFSWT010000098.1 GCA_017444395.1 Schwartzia sp. (in: firmicutes)
GACGGGCAACATCGCGCAGGATTCGCTGAGGGTAATGCCGAGGCCGGGGTCCAGACGATGGAGCACATCTCGTTTGAGGCTGTGGTCGGGGCAGCAGGCATAGCCGATGCCGGGCAGGATCACCTTGACCGGGGCGGCCGTGGGATTGCACGGGTTGGCAGAGACGGCCGTGGACAGGCTCGACTCAAGCGTGTGTTGCAGCCAAGATGAAGCCGCTTCAGCCAGCATCGCTTTCAAAGCGTGGAGAAGAAGGTCGTCTTCTTGTCCGGCACGTTGAGCGTCAGGAGCTGACTCGGAAACCTTGGAGGACTGTCCGGGGGTTGAAACGCTGATGGCGAAAAGCCCGAGCGGGGCGGTTTGAGCGACAGCCTTGGTCGGGAAAAAATCTGCCAAGGACGAGGAAGATTGAGCGTCGCGCAGCATTGGGAAAGCAAAAGAGCCGTCAGCGGCACAGATACAGTCATCTTCCGTACAGCAGGGGTAAAAACGGGCGTTGACCCGGACGGAAAAATGAGTTTCGACCAGCAATTTCTCCGCTTGGCTGCGGGCTTGCGCCGACAAAGCGGCCGCCTCGGCGGAAGCACTGTTTTTGATGCCATAAGCCAGGTCGAACAGCCGCCAGTCGAAAAGGGAACGGAGTTCGTCGATGGATAGTTCGCGCAAAGGAATGTCGGCGAAAGCATCGGGCGGCAAGGGCGAGGTCGCAGTTGCGGCGTCGTCCGTAGCATCGGGCGAGACAGGAGGTTGCACAGAAGCAGCAGCCGCTTGGGAGGACTGCCCTTCGGCGGGCAGCGTCGAGGTCGCAGTTTCAGGCCCAATTCCAGCATTGGCCGAAGCATCAGGCGCTCCTGTTCCTACGCCGGAAGCGCTTGCCCCTTGCGCGTGGAGGGCACGGAGGCGCTGGTGCAGGGCCTCTTCTTCCGCGCGGAAGGCAGCGGGGTCGGAGAGATATTTCTTGGCCATCACCGCCGTGACGGACGCATCGGCACCATAATGCACATCGGGATAGAGCGGGGCCAGTTTGACGGCCGTATGGATGGCGCTGGCGGCAGCACCGCCTACAAAAAGGGGCGTCGTGAAGCCTTCGCGCGCCATCATCTGACAAAGTTCTTCCATTCGATAGAGCGAAGGAGTAATCAAGCCGCTCACACCGATAATGTCGGCTTGCACTTCGCGCGCCTTGGCCAGAATATCTTCACAGGGCACCATCACGCCCATATCAAAGACCTCGAATCCGCCGCATTGCAGCACAATGGAGGTGATGTTCTTTCCAATATCGTGGACATCGCCGCGAATAGTCGCAATCACAAAGCGCGGCTTGCGGACGGATGCCCGGTCACCGCCGGGCTGGACAGGATTCGCCGCCGGGTCAGATAGAGAGGGATTTTGCCCATCTGTCTCGACTGTATTGGAAGCCGTCTGCCCCATATAGGGTTCCAGCACTTGAACGGCCTGGCGCATCACTTTGGCGGACTTGACCACCTGGGGCAGGAACATTTTTCCTTCGGCAAAGCGCTCCCCCACACGGGCCATTGCCTGCATCAAAGGACCTTCCACGACCGCAACGGCGCTGCCC
>JAFSWT010000099.1 GCA_017444395.1 Schwartzia sp. (in: firmicutes)
ACTTTCTGCGGTTCCCGGGGGCCGAGGACGATGTGCTTGTCGTAGGGCGGCATGGTGCCGGTCACGTCGTCGATGAGCCGCGCCTGCTCGCCGGCCAGATTGTAGAACATTCCGGCCTTTCCGATAAAGCGCGCCAGGAAACCCAGGGCCATCGAAACGATGACCCGCGGCGTCCCCACTTCGTTCAGCAGCACCTGCATCCCGTGGGGCGAGGCCAGGCTCCCCTCGTCCTTGAAGAAGCGGCAGAGCACCTGGGCCGCCAGCGAGTATTCCAGCTCCTCCGGCCGCACGATATTGCCCTGGGTGACGGCCACCACGCTTTCGGCCACCGTCACGATGTCGTCGGGGCCGGCCTTCCCCTTTGTATAGTGCACCATGGCGTCCACGATATCGTCGTTGTGGGTCAGAATCCGCGTCGGCACCGGCACGATTTCCATGACCGGCCCGTTTTTCCCGTCATTCATAGCGCCGCGTCACCCCCGCCAGCTTTGCGATTTCCTCCGCCGTCAGCACCAGCCGCACCTTGCGAAGGCGCCAGGGCCGGCGGCTGAGCTCGGTGTAGATGATGTCCAGCGGCAAATCCACCATGCGGCTCAACGCCTCTTCAATGGTCAAACCGCGCCGCGCCGTCAGCGTCACCACCAGCCGGATTTCCAGTGTCTTGCCCGGGGACACCAGCGACGCCTCAAAATAATCGTCCTCCCGCGGCGTGTCGGCGCGCTCCGCCTTCGCCCGGGCCTCGATGCCGTCGTACTGCTCAAAGGGCAGCTGCGGCCGCACCAGGCAATCGACGATGGTTCCGTGCTGCCGCCCGGTGTTCTCAAAGGCGACGACGCTCGACACCGTCAGCGACTTCTCCGTCCTCGCGTCCACCGCGAAAGGCGTGCGGTCCGCCAGCCGGACGACGAGCCGGCTGTTCCCCTGCACCGTGATCAGCAGGAAAAAGAGCAGGGCTCCCGCCGCGATGAGCAGCAGAATCCCGCCAAGTATCATAATCAACCTCCCGGCCCCCTATCAATCTTCCAAGCCCCGTTTCAGCTTCTCGTAGTATTTTTCCGGCAGCCGCGTGATATGTCCCGTCTCCTGACTGGTGAACACGTTCTGCGAATGGCCCGTCACCAGCACCGTCTCGTCCGCGGCCCGCAGGATGCGGTAGTCGAAGGCCATCTTCGCCTTCGTCAGCGCCGCCGGCGTCGTCTCGATAATCAGGACATCGTCGAAGCGCCCCGGATTCACGAACTTCGCCGAGACATCGGTAATTGGGAACAGATACCCGTCCTCCATGAGGTCGTCCAGCGTGATGCCGCAAAGCCGCAGGAACTCCACCCGCCCAATCTCAAACCAGCGGATGTAGTTGGCGTGGTGGACGACGCGCATGGCGTCGGTATCGTAGAAATTCACCCGGTGCTCCACCCGTGAAACCAAGCCGCCCGCCTCCTTTGCTACCGTTTTCAAACGGTTGTAGTGTATGATAAAACGCGACGAAAGTCAAGGGCAGGGAGCCTTCTCCCTGCCCCAAAAAGCAATCACAGCGTTTCCAGCAGCGCCTTGGCCCGCGCCAGGTAGTCCTCCGGCCGGCACTCCTCTTTCTCGCCGGTCCGGCGCACCCGGAGCTCGATGACGCCGCTCTCCACCGCCTTCGGCCCGATGGTGACCCGCAGCGGATAGCCGATGAGATCGGCGTCCTTGAACTTCACGCCGGCCCGCTCCTTGCGGTCGTCGAGCAGGACGTCGATGCCGGCGGCCTTCATTTCCTCGTACACCTTTTCCGCCAGGGAAAGCTGCGCCGGCTCCTTGGCGTTCACCGGCACCACCACCGCCTCGAAAGGCGCGATGGCCCGGGGCCAGATGATGCCATCCTTGTCGTTCCCCTGCTCGATGGCCGCCGCCATGGTCCGGCTCACGCCGATGCCGTAGCAACCCATGACCAGCGGCTTTTCCTTGCCGTTCTCATCGAGGAACGTCGCGTGCAGCGCCTCGCTGTACTTCGTGCCCAGCGTGAAGACCTGCCCCGCCTCGATGCCCCGCGTCATCTTCAGCGGCTCGCCGCAACGCGGGCAGGGGTCGCCCTCCTTCACCAGCCGGATATCCGTCACCAGCGCCCCGGCGAAGTCCCGCGCCGGCGTCACGTTGATGTAGTGCACATCGGCCTCGTTGGCGCCGGCCACAGCGTTCTTCATCGCCATGACCGTGGCGTCCACCACGACCTTTGTGCCCTCTTTCACGCCGATGGGGCTCATGAAGCCCGGCTCGCCGCCAGTGGCCCGGATAGCCGCGTCCTCGGCCATGCGCAGGGCAATCGCCCCCACGGCATTCTGCAGCTTGACCTCGTTCACCTCGTGGTCACCCCGCACGAAGGCCAGCACCACCTCGTCCTTTTCCGTCTGGTAGGCCACCGCCTTGATGGTCTTTTCCACCGGCACCCTGAGATAGTCCGCCACCAGCTCGATGGTGTGCGCCCCCGGCGTCGCCGCCTTTTCCAAAGGCCGCAGCTCCTCCGCCGGCGCCTCGATGGTCTTCAGCTCCGCTTTCTCGTCACTGGCGGCGTAGTCGCACTTCGGGCAATAGACGATATTCGACTCGCCGGACTCCGCCAGCACCGTGAACTCGTGGGAATGGGCCCCGCCGATGGCGCCGTTGTCCGCCTCCACCGGCCGGAATTTCAGCCCGCAGCGGGTGAAAACCCGCGTATAGGCGTCGTACATCTTCTGATAGGATTCATTCATGCCGGCCTCGTCCTTGTCAAAGGAATAGAGGTCCTTCATGATGAACTCCCGCCCGCGCATCAGGCCGAAACGGGGCCGGATCTCGTCGCGGTACTTGTTCTGGATCTGGTAGAGCAGCAGCGGCAACTGCTTGTACGAACGCACCTCGTCCCGCACCAGCGTCGTCACCATTTCCTCGTGGGTCGGTCCCAGGCAGAAATCGCGGTCGTGACGGTCCTTGACGCGGAACATCTCCTCGCCGTAAACCGCCCAGCGGCCCGTCTCCTGCCAGATGTCCGCCGGCTGCAGGATCGGCATGGCGATTTCCTGGCCGTCCGCCGCGTCCATTTCCTCCCGGACGATCTGCTCGATTTTCCGAAGCGTCCGCCAGGCCAGCGGCAGATACGTATAGACGCCGCCCGCGGCCTTCCTGATCATACCGGCCCGGAGCATGAGCTTATGGCTCACGACCTCGGCCTCCGCCGGCGTCTCCCGGAGCGTCGGCGCGTAAAGCTGTGAGGTACGCAATGTAATTCCTCCCTATGAAA
>JAFSWT010000100.1 GCA_017444395.1 Schwartzia sp. (in: firmicutes)
GCAGGTGGCGGCGCCGGCGGGAGGCTTTGACCTGAGCCTGGAGGACCTCGGCCTATGAAGCGGGCGACGATGGCGAAATACGGTATACCGGCGAAGGCGGAGGCGCTGATGGCGCATTTCGGCCGGGACGCGTTCCGGCTCTCACCGGAAGAGTGGGCATTCATCCGGGGAAAAGCCTTTGACCGGGATTATTTCTTCATAGCGAACCGGGAGGACCGGCAGCGGCAGCGCGGCTGGTGCTCCCATTGCCGGAAATGGCAGATGACGGTCTCGTATTCCCCAGAGCGGCTGGGGCATAACGATACCGTCAAGTGCCCGGAATGCGGCGCGGAGCTCACGGTAAAGCACGCCTGGCGGATGAGCATGTATCTGGAAGACGAGGCGCTGGTCTATCTTTACCGGCCCAGTGTTCTCGACCCGGCCATTGTCACGGCCCGGGCCGTCGATGTCTGCCGGCCGTGGGGGATATGCATTGAGCCACACAAGCTACAAGAACGCGTCCTCTTTGACTCTTTCTATGTCTTCACGCCGGGCGAGGGTGGGCAGATGCTCCGGCCGGTGAACAGCGCCAAGGTTTTCTGGGCAACCTTTTGGGCAGGAGAAGTTGCGCGGAAAACGGACGGCAGGTTCGGTATGGTCTATGAGCTGGCGGCCAGACCGGCGGCGAGGGACGCGCATTACACCAACACCTATATGGGCATGATGCGCCGCATCGAGATTTCTGTCGCCGCCGATTCCGAAGGCGCCTTCCGGGCGGCGGAGCATTCGCCGCTGCGTTATGGCATGAAAGAATATTCCCGCTACGAAAAAGACCATTTCCTCGGCTACTGGCACTGGGCGGCGCGATACCCCAGCGTGGAGAAGCTGGTCAAGATCGGGCTGGGGCAGCTCATCGCCAACAAGATGCGCGGCCGGAGAGAATATGGCGACGCGGGCAACGTCATCAACTGGCGAGGGAAGGACCTGACGGCGATTCTGCGCGGGCGGCTGACGAAGGCGGACAAGGTGTTTTTGCTGGAACATGGGGATCTGGTAAGTCAGGAAGATGTCGTCTGGTGGCAGCTCTACGAAGGGAAACGCTCGATGGCTGAGGCGGTGGCAATACGCGATTGCAATCTGGCGGCATGGAAAAGAATCCACGGGTATATCGACCTCGACCGGGCCAGGTGCTATCTGGAAAAGCAGGCGCGGAAACTCCCCAAAGGGCTGTGGGATAACCTCGGCGCTACCCTCTACGCCGATTACCTGGGGGAATGTGTCAAGCTCGGCTATGACATGACCGACAAGGCGGTGCTTTTCCCGAAGGATTTCCGCAAGGAACATGAGCACACGATGAAGCTGGTCAAATATCAGGAGAACCGGGACATTGAGGACGCCTATGCAAAGGGGCGGCGGCCAGAAATGACGCGGCGGTACGGCTATGAGGCGATGGGCATGGCGGTCATCGTGCCGGAGCGGCTGTCCGACCTCATCGTCGAGGGGGAGCGGCAGCATAACTGTGTCGGCGGCTATATGGACCGGGTGGCCAAGGGACAGACGGACGTGGTATTCATCCGCCGGCTAGCGAAGCCGGAGGAATCGTACATCACGATGGAGATCCATCAGGGCCGGATCATCCAGGCCCGGACAAAGAACAACGGCCCTCTGGACAAGGCCGGGGAGCGATTCGTCGAGGCCTTCCGGATGGCGAAGCTGGAGAAAAAGAAAGCGAGGAAAACAGCATGAGCGAGAAGGATGTTTTGAACATTGCCAGCGAGGCGGATGAGGCGCAACTTTCGACACTGGCAGCGGAGATCAACATGATTGACCGGCAGGCACGGAAGAATTTCCTGGACGCGGCCATCGAGATCGGCCGGCGACTCGTGCAAGTCAAATCCGCCGTAGGACATGGAAACTGGGGCGTTTGGCTGTCGAAAAATGTGGATTATTCTGAGCGTCAGGCCCAGAACTTCATCCGGGTTTTCAAGGAATATGGCAGCGGGCAGCAGAATCTCTTCGGTGACTTAAATCCGCAACTGGTTGCGGATTTGAGTTTCCCGCAGGCGGTGGTGCTCCTGGGAATCAAGAATCCCGATGAGCGGGCGGAATTCATTGAGCAGAACGATGTTGCGAGTATGAGCAGCAATGCACTGAAACAGGCCATAAAGGAGCGAGACAAAGCCAGAAAAGAAGCGGAGGCGGAAAAGAAAGCGCGAAATGAGGCCGAGCTGGAAAATGAAAAGCTGACGCAGGGATTGGAGAATGCGGCCCGAGAGCGCTCCGATCTGGAGGAGAAGCTGTCGAGGGCAGTGGAGGACCTGGAAAGCGCGAAACAGAGCTCCGGGATGGCCGGCAATGAAGTCACGGAGGAGGAGAAAGCGGGTATCGCGGATCGTACTGAGTTCGGTGTCCATCTGGAAAATGTCAAGCGGGCCGTGAACGGCATGATGGCGATTGCCCAGCGACAAAAAGACAGTGCTGGCCGAAAGAAATACCATGACGCCATCATCGCGACAGTGACGCAAATGTTGAAGTATGCCGAAACGGAGGCGGAGTGATGGCAGAGGACAGGCGCAAACCGACAACAGTGCAGCTCGAATACGCAAGGCACCTGATCAACGAGCTGGGGTATGATCCGGACTGGTATGACGTGGAGAGTATGACGCGGCTGAAGCTCGCAAACCTGATTGACGATTTGAGGAAAGAGCTGGAGGGGTGAAGGAATGGGAGAGAATGAGTATCCGCAGGACAGAGAGGAAAACGAATTCCGGTATTTGTCCCCGGCCTGGCTAAATGAGCTGGCGAAGGGGCTGACGGCCGGGGCGGTGCGGCATCCGGGGGAGACGTGGAGAACAATCCCGGCCCGGGAACACGTTTGGCGGGCAGTGAGGCATTGCATTCTGTGGCTGGCAGGGGACGACAGCGAGCCGCACCTGGTCAATGCCGGGATGCGGATCATGATGGCCTGGGAGACATCGGGGGAGGATGGCTGATGGACGAGGGGACAGCAATTTTGTTGGCGCGGAGGGCGGACTATCGGCAGGCAGAGCATTATCTCTTGCACTATGAGCAGGAGATGCGGGCTTACCGCGAGGCAAAGGAGGAGGCGCTGTCCCGGCCTGCGGGTGAGAACATTGGACGCCACGGGACGGTCCCACACCCGACAGAGTCCGCAGCGCTCCAGTCCGTTAGGTTCGACGAGACTTCGGACGTCTATCACTGGCTGCGGGCAGTGGAGATAACCCTGCGGGGCTTGTGCGACAGCAAGAGGTTTTTCGTGACGCTACGGCGGGACGCCGCCCGGGCGAACAGCGGTCAAACGGGGAGGGGCCGACGTGGCTGGGTGGCATTTGTCCAAATGCGGTATGGGGATTCGGTGGGGCGCTATATCGGAGAAAGGACGATAAAGCGGTGGAACGCCGCTATTCTCTGGCGAATCGTGGACATCCATCTGCGGTTGAAAAATTTTTAAAAAGGGCGGCACTTTTTAACGGCTTTTCTGTGGTAAAATGCTAGTGGTGGTAGAATCCGCTGAAGAACCTCCTAAGGAGAAAAGCCGTGCCTATGCCCCGGGCGCGGCTTTTCTCGTGGGGTGTTGCTCCCGCTCTCCGAGGCCCTTATAGCACACGGAATTGTCGGAAACACGGAAAGGACGGTCTTTTATGCGAGTCGTCGAGAAGAAGCTGTCGGCACTGAGGCCATACCGGTACAACCCGCGGAAGAACGACCAGGCCGTGCCCGCAGTAGCGGAGAGCATCCGCCTGTTTGGCTTCAGGGTGCCGCTGGTGATTGGCAAGTCCGGCGAGATCGTTTGCGGGCATACGAGGTTCAAGGCGGCAAAGGAGCTTGGTCTGGCATCGGTGCCGTGCGTGATTGCCGATGATTTGACGCCGGAGCAGATACGCGCTTTCCGCTTGGCGGACAATCGCGTGGCGGAGCTGGCAGAGTGGGATTTCGACTTGCTTTCCGGCGAAATGGAAGGCCTGGCGGATATGGGCGTTTCTCTCGACGGGCTGGGATTTGATTTTTCTTTCGACGATCCGGGTTTGGGCATAGAGGTCCCGGCGTCGAATGACAATCCTGGCGATTCAGGCGAACTGACGCCGAAACCGCCGGAGGAGATTAAGTCAGAGGGGCGGCTTCTTCATCTGGAGATCTTCAATCCGGCGGGCGCCGGTGCGTATGGTATCCCGGAAATATTGCCGGAAGAGTGGGAGCCTTTGCCTTTGGCGCCTTTCAGCGACGCAGCGAGCTTCAAGGACAATCCGGCGAGCTTCGGACTTCACTTCTTCCTCGACGATTACCGCTTCGAGCGGGTATGGAACAATCCGCGACAGTATCTGCCGCAGATCGAGAAATTCGCCTTCGCGTTGTCGCCGGATTTCTCGCTGTATCTAGACACGCCGAAAGCGGTTCAGATCTGGAACCATTACCGCAAGCACTGGTGCGCGGCATACTGACAGATGAACGGCATCAAGGTTTTCCCGACGATATGCTGGAGCGATGAGTCATCCTTCGCCTGGTGTTTCGACGGCGAGCCGGAGGAGGCGCCAGTGTTTGTGTCGTCGGTGGGCGTGAGGAACAGCAAGAAAAGCGCCAAGCTCTTCCTGGCGGGGTATGAGGCGATGAAGGCGAGGCTGAAGCCGTCGAGGATTCTCCACTATGGCAAGCCAATAAAGGAGATTGCGTCGGAGGTCGAAGAGATCGAGGCGTTTCAGGAGAAATTTCGGGGATTGAAAGGATCGTAGCCAACTTACGGCGGGAGTGGTATACTATGGGTGGACGGGGATCGAATTTCAGTGGCGGCGGTGGAAGCTTTGCCGATGCGCTTCAAGGGAAGGGCGGTACTCCCGGTAAGGCGCACCCGATTGACATCAACAAGTTCCCTGGCATGACGATACAGCAAGCTGAGGAACGTGCGAGAAAGCTGGGACATGAGGAATTGTTTGTTTTCGATGAAAAAGGCAAGCTTGTCGCCGGGTATAAAGGCGGTAAGGATTCTGTAGCGTTCCCGACATCCGAATTGAGTCGAAAAGGGGCCACTGTCACTCACGGGCACCCGAAAGGTGCCGAGGATTTTGGCGGGACACTTTCCTTTGCGGATGTCGGCAATATGCTTCGATCCAACTGGAGTGAGCATCGGGCTACGGCGTCCGGTCAAGGCGAAATGAATTATATCATGCGTCGCACAAACAAGGCGGATTCCGCCGGGCTTATGCAACGTATGCTAAAAGACGCAAATGGGTTAGAGGCTCAAGTAAAATCAGAGGCAAGAAAAGCGAGGAAACGGGCGCTTTCCACCGGTAAAACGCCACAGCAAGCAGAACACGAGGCAAGGCAAAAAGGCGTGGGGGTTTTGAACCGGTATTACAAAGACACGATGCCGAAATATGGCTTTGAATATGTGACGCGTAAAAACCCATATCCGTATCAACGATAATTCTTAAAGGGGGCATTGGAAATGGGGGCCTATTCAAAAGAATTTCTGGCGCACCTAAGTGAAATTGAGTACCGTGTGTATTCAAAACTGGAAAAAAAGAACGAACCCTTTGACGTGCCAATGGTTGATCCGACGAAAGATGAGTTCGCTTTTCTGAAGAACGCCGAGAGAGAAATGCTCATAGAAGACGGCGAATATGATGCTATACGGCTTATCCTGGAAGAGGAGCGCGTGGCTCAGGAAGAGTATGAACGGGAGCTCGCTGAAGAAGAGACTACGGAAAAGGCGGACTCTCATGAGGGAGCGATGGCTTAGGCCGATGATATACCATGGTCTATTTATTGGCCAAAGCAGAATAGAGACAGCAGACCAAAGGCCGCTTGTGTTCACAGGCGGCTTTTGTTGTGCCGTCTTTTGTTTCGCGCGCCGTCGGTGGCCCCCGGGGGTAGGTTCTTCCAGAGGGGGCAGCGAGTGCGGGCGCGTACGAGCCCCGGCGTTTGCCTAGATTTCAAGTCTTTTTAGGCCTAAATCAAGGGCCCGGGCCCGTTTGAAGGCAAGAAAACCTATTTATTATCGTATTTGCGAGGTTTTATAGTGAACGTTTAGCGGAGGAGGGCTGACAAACATGGTGGTGTCGGGCGATGTCAAGAAAATATCCGTCAAGCAGAATGCGCTCGCGCAAGCGCTTGGCGTGACGCCCGGCCGGATCAGCCAGCTCGTGAAGGATGGCGTTGTTGTCCGGGACACGGAGAGCGCCTCGGTGGCGGTACTCCTTTTCGAACGCCTGAAAAACTATTTCCAGGCGGCAGCAAAGCGGACGGACACCGGCATCGACATCAACGAGGAACGCGCTAAATTTGAACGCGCGCGCCGTGTCCTGGAAGAAATGAAAGTCGCCAAGGCCATGCGCAAGGTGTACGATGCCAAGACCGTCGAGCTTTTCATGACAGAGGAACTTTCGACACTCCGCACGCAGCTCCTGGGGCTGCCGTCGAAGCTGGCGCCTATACTGGAGGGCAAGGCGAAAGAAGAGATTTACACGGTCATGACGCAGGAGATCGAGGAAAAGCTCGCGGAGCTGTCCGAGTATAGCCCGGATCTGTTCGATGAGGAAGTGGAGGAAGATGAAGCCTCAGATTAAAACCGCTAAAGAATTGCGGCGTGCTGTATGCTCTCGCGGCCTCCGCCCGCTTCCGAAAACCAGCGTCAGTGAATGGGCTGACATGTATCGTGTAATCTCCTCGGGTAATGCGGAACCGGGACGCTGGAAGACGGACCGCGTCCCTTATCAGCGGGCAATCATGGATGCTTTCACGGAGCCGGGTGTGCATCGTGTTGTCGTGAAAAGCGCCGCGCAGATCGGAAAATCCGAAATCATGAACAACGTGATCGGGCGGTATGCTCACCTGGATCCGGCGCCGATCATGATGATCCAGCCGACGATTGAGATGGCGCAGGATTATTCCAAGACGCGCATTTCACCCATGCTCCGCGACACGAAAGTGCTGAATAATCGCTTTTTCACGGCTAAGTCGAAGGATGAAGCGGGAGAGGCGAAGACCAGGGACGGGAACAACACCATTCTGTCAAAGATTTTCGCCGGCGGCCGGCTCATCATGTGTGGGGCGAACTCTCCGGCCGGCCTCGCCTCGCGTCCCGTGCGTGTCCTTCTCGCCGATGAGGTTGACCGGTTTCCGGCATCGGCTGGCACCGAGGGCGATCCAGTGGATCTGGCGGCAAAGAGGATGACGACCTTTTGGAACCACGTTTCCGGAATGTTTTCGACGCCAACCACCGAGGGTGCGAGCCGCATCGAGACGGAGTACCTGACCGGAACGCAGGAAGAATGGCGGCACGCATGCCCGAATTGTGGCGAGTTTCATGTGCTTCGGCATACTGACATGGAGGCGGACTATACCGAAAGCCGGGATAAGGACGGTCATATCACCGTTGTCGTCAATTCAGTGGAATGGCGTTGCCCGGATTGCGGCTTCAAGTTTACGGAGCGCCAGATGAAGAACGCGCCGCAAAAATATGTGGTGCAAAATCCGATCGCGCGTCAGAACGGCACGCGGTCCTTCTTCATCAACGCTTTTTCCTCGCCCTGGCTGACCTGGCAGGGAATCATGAAGGAGTGGTACGAAGCAAAAGGAGATCCGGTCCGGGAGCAAGTCGTTGTCAATACGCGCTTTGGCGAGACGTATCACCTGATCGGCGCTTTCGATGACGAGACGCCTTTTTTGCGGCGCCGGGAAAAGTACGGTGCGGAGCTTCCTCATGGCGTGCTGCTTCTGACAGCCGCCGTGGACGTGCAAGACAACCGTCTCGAATATGAGATTTGCGGCTGGGGATACGGCGAGGAGTGCTGGGGTGTCGCCAAGGGTGTTATCCCGGGCGCGCCGAATCAGGTGGCGACATGGGAGATGCTGGACGCGGTGCTCGACCGCCCGTATACGTTCGCGGACGGGAAGGCGCTCAAAATCGCCCGGACATTCATCGACACCGGCGGCCATTTCACTTCCAGCGTTTACGAATACTGCCGCCTGAATCTATATAAGCAGCGCATCGGCATCAAAGGCCGCCAGGGCGCGGGCATGCCCCTGAACATGAAGACCTCGACCGTGCGTGAATATGGCATTCCGCTCCAGCTTCTCGGCGTCAACGAGGGGAAGCAGCAGATCATGACGCGCCTCGGCATCGAGAACAAGGGAGCGCAATACTTCCATTTCCCACTCGATGATACCGCTCTCGGGAACCGGGGCTATGATCAGATATACTTTCGGGGGCTCATATCGGAGCGGCGCAAGATCTCGTTTCGCGGTGGGCAGGTTCATGTGGAATGGGAGCCGGTGGACCGGAAAACGCGAAACGAGCCGTTGGACCTTCGCGTGTATAATCTCGCGTGCGTGCAATCCATTCGCGTGGACTGGCGAAGACTGGCGGCGGCGCTGGGCGTGGATGTTCCGGCGCCGACGGAGAAGCATGAGGAGCCGCCGGTGAAGCCGGCGATTCGGATGAAAAAGTCCAGAAGCGTGAGTATTTACTAGGCAGAGGAGGGGCTTTTTGTATGACCGCATTGGAAACGGCGCAAGAGCGCCTGAATTTGTACTATGAGGCGGAGCGCCGGGTGCTCATGGGGCAGTCCTACACGATCGGCGACCGGCAGCTCACGCGGGCAAATCTCGCTGAAATCCGTCGGGCCATTGACGCGCTGAAGGATGAAATCGAGCAGCTTTTGGGGCACTCGCGCGGATTTTCGCGGCGCGTAGTGTTCATGGATTAGGGGATGGGGACATGAGAAAACGCAAAAAACAGGAAGGGCGCATCGTGAACAGTGGCTATGCCGACGGCGGAGCGTCCCGTACCAGCAGCATCCTGAAAGCCTACCATCCCGTGAAATCCTCGGCGAAGGCTGACATCGACGCGAACCTGTATACGCTGCGGAACCGGAGCGCGGATCAGGCCATCAATACGCCCGTCGGCGCGGCGGCAATAACGACAAGTGCCATGCACACCGTCGGCACGGGGCTGAAGGTGTTCCCACGGGTACGCTATCAGGAAGTGGGGCTGAGCAAGGAAGAGGCGCGAGCCTGGAACCGGAAAGCGCTTCGTGAGTTTGGCCTCTGGGCGGAATCGAAGCATTGTGACATATACAAGCGCAATAATTTCTATGATTTGCAAGACATCGTCTATACCGCGTATCTGATTGACGGCGATTCCTTTGCCCTGTTCCGGCGGAAGATGCCGACATCTTATATGCCCTACAGTCTTCGCTTGCAAATCATCGAGGGAAATCGCATATCGAATCCGATGGACGGGAGCTTTCCAGGAGCGATTTCCCCACTGTCGGTGGAAATGGTATCGCCTTATACGCGGAACCGCATCGTCAGTGGCGTGGAAATCGATGCTGACGGCGCGGTAGAGGCGTACTGGGTGTGCAATAAGGTCCCCGGGGACTATTCCGATGTGGCCAAGGTGGAGACCTGGGCCCGGGTGAAGGCTTACGGCGACAACTCGGGGATGCCGAACATCCTGCAAATTTGCCACGACACACGGACGGAGCAATACCGGGGCGTGCCCTATCTCGCCCCGGTCATCGAGACATTGAAGCAGGTTTCCCGATATACAACAGCGGAGCTCACGGCGGCCATTATCAAGAGCTTTTTTGCTCTGTTTTTCACGGGTACACCTTTCGGGGCGCAAGGGCTCAATGGAATCGTGCCGCCCGTTTATGGGTATGAAGCCGCGGAAGGGCGCGATCCCAATGCACCGGTGGTCGATGTGGCGGACTACGGCCTCGGCGCCGGCACGCTGAACGCGCTCCCAATGGGCGTCGATGTCAAGGCTGTGGACGCCGGACGAAGTATGAGCACGTTTGATTCCTTCCTCACACAGCTCATCAAGCAGATCGGCGCGGCCATCGGGCAGCCTTACGAGGTGCTGATGAAGAATTTTAACAGCTCTTACAGCGCCAGCCGTGCGGCTCTTCTCCAGGCATGGGAGGAGTACAAGCTGCGTCGCACGTGGTTCGCCCGGGATTTCTGCCGGCCCGTTTATGAGGCCTGGCTTTCCGAAGCCGTGGCTATAGGGCGCATCGACGCTCCGGGATTTTTCAGTGATCCGGCGATAAGAGCCGCGTGGTGCAACGCCGATTGGCACGGCCCGACCATGAGCATCCTCGATCCGGTCCGCGACATCAACGGCAGCGCGCTCCGGGTGCAATACGGTCTTTCCACGCGGGAACGCGAGGCGGCGGAGATGACCGGGACGGATCTGGAGGAGAATCTCGACCAGCTCGAATACGAAAAAGAGATGATCGAAGCCAAAGGATTGAACCTGGGTGACGCTGCCGTGCTCGCCGGACAGGTGGCGACCATATCGCTCGCTTGAAAAAAACTGATACACAGAAAAAAGGGCATTATGCAAAGCGCATAGTGCCTTTTTGTATGCCCGTTTTCCTGAAGGGAGGTGAGAGATATGCCGGAAAACTTTTGGAAATTCAAGGACGACGGGGGGACGCCGGAGCTCATGCTATACGGCGAGATATCCAATACGTCATGGGACGAGGACGAACTGACGCCGGCGCTTTTCGCCAAGGATCTGGCAAAGATGAACGGCCGCGATCTGACCGTCCACATCAATAGTCCCGGCGGCGATGTGTTCGCAGCGCAGGCAATTTACAGCCAGCTCAAGGCGTATCCCGGGAAGGTGACGATGATGATTGACGGAATCGCGGCCAGCGCGGCGACAGTAGTGGCCAGTGCGGGCGATAAGGTCATCATGCCTTCCAACACCATCTACATGATCCACGACCCCAAGACCATCCTTTTCGGATTCTACGATACGGCCCGCCTCGGCCAGATGCAAGAGCGCCTGGCCGCGGTGAAGCAGACGATCGTCAATGTCTATAAAGGGCGAGTCCAGGATAGGATGAGCGAGGAGGAAATACGGGCAAAGATGGGCGCTGAGACGTGGATGACGGCGCAGACGGCGAAAGAATACGGATTCATTGACGAGATCACGGACGAGATCCCGGTGTTGAACCGGGTGGAGGAAGGGATGCTGATCGTCAATTCCGTATCCTGCAAGCTGGACAGGTTTCAAAACGCCGAAGGATTAAAGGCGATTTTAGACAACAGGAAAGAGGAGTGTGATCATCTTATGGACGCTACGGACAAGCTGAAAAGCATTGCGAGCATCCTTGGCCTGACGGACAAGGAGGAGCCCAAGGGCCGCGCAGAAGAGGACGCGGCGAAGGCGGCGGTGGAAGCCGAGCGCCAGCGCGTTGACGCTTTGGATGCGCTGAAAAACGGGAATCCCGTTGTGGACAGCATCATCGAGACGGGCAAGAAGAACGGGGCGACGGCGGAGGGATTGAAGCCGTATATTAACGCCCTGCCGGAGGAAAAGGCACCACAGCAGGATAAGGCCATCGCGGCCATCCGCGA
Organism: Schwartzia sp. (in: firmicutes); assembly: GCA_017444395.1. Lineage (GTDB taxonomy): Bacteria > Bacillota > Negativicutes > Selenomonadales > Selenomonadaceae > RGIG3544. Next base: position 11,368 of record JAFSWT010000100.1, read on the forward strand.
TATCCTGAAAGACAACTCGGACAGCGGGGCGGCCAATGTATTGCCGACGCCGCAGGCCGCGTCGAAGGATGAAGCCGCCAGCCGTGAGGCGAATATCGGCGACATCGTGAATTTTGCAAATCAGATCAGGGGAGTGAAATGACATGGCAGCACACACGGTAATCGAAAACGCTACGAGCTATGACGAGCTCATGGGCGGGCCGGAAATCCCGGTCCTGACGAAGAATCTCAAGCTGGCGCAGGGCACGGCTTACAAGCGCGGTATGCTCATCACGCTGGCGGCTGATGGGAAAACCGGATCGCAGACTTCTGTGGGCGGGGCGGCGTCCTTTATCCTGAAGGACGACATCGACACCAGCGCGGCCGGTCTCAATACGGCAGCGGTGGGCACGGTCTATGCTTCGGGCCGGTTCAACCGGGAGAAGCTGGTACTGGTTGACGGTGACACGGCGGATGCGCACGAGGAAGAGCTCCGTCAGAAGAATATTTTCCTGACGTCGATTCACTGAAAAGGGGTGACAGAAAATGCCGATGATTGAATACAACGACACGATTTCCCTCATGGCCGCAATGGAGCGCATGAAGCCTCCCGCGAGTTTTCTGCTGGACACGTTTTTCCCGCAGGTTCCCGCTACGGCAACGACAAACATGATCATGGTCGAGTACCGCAAGGGCGGCCGCCGCCTGGCACCGTTCATCGTAAAGGGCTCGAAGGGTGTCAACATGAAGCGCGATACTTCCAGCAGTGCGACGTACATTCCGCCGATGGTAGGACCGCGCCGCACGATTGCGCCGGAGGACCTGGCGCATCGCACGTTCGGCGAGACGGTCTACAGCACCATGACCGAGGCGCAGCGGGCGGCGCAGATGCAAGCCCGTGACCTCGTGGAGCTCCAGGATATGATCGTCAACCGAAAGAACAAGATGGCGGCGGATATCCTGACGACGGGCAAGTGCGAGATCAAGGGCTATGCCGACGACGGCCAGACCGTCACAGTGGACACGGTGGAGTTCAACGAATGGACCCAGAAACTGACGCCCTCGACGCATTGGGATCAGCCGGGCGCGACCATCTACAGCGATATCAAGGGAATGTCCGAGACGATCCAGGAAAACGCCGGCCAGATCCCGACGCTGATGCTCTGCGGCAAGAACGTCGAGGAGTATCTCATCGACAATGCAGAGATTGCGAAATGGCTGGCCATCCCGAACCGGGAGAATCTGGCGATGCTGTCCCTGGCGCCGCGTTTCGTCAGTCCGCAGATCCGCCGCATTGGTCTCTTGCAGTCGCTGAATCTCGAAATCTACAGCTACGCGGAGACCTATATTGACGATGACAATACCCTCAAGCCCTTCCTCGGTGACGATGATGTCATTATCGCCATCCCGGGCCGGGGCCGCCAGCTGCATGGCGCGGTCACGCTGCTCAACGAAAGCGGGACGAGCTACAACACCTATATCGGCCAGTATGTCCCGTATTACAACGGGAACAAGGACACGCAGGAAATGAGCCTGACGGTTTACAGCCGGTTCCTGCTTGCACCGACCTGGGCCGACGATTGGGCATTGATCAAGACGAAGGGGTGAGGCTCATGCGGGTCTTAGTGAAGCGTTTCTGCCTTTCCTACGGGCGGCGGATTTACAAGGCGGGCGAGGTTGTTGACATCGCGGATGAAAAGACCGCGAAGGAGCTCATCGCCCGCTCCGGCGGGGACTTGGAAGCGGTTCATGCTACGGATGCCGTTCCTGCAACGAGTAAAACACCGCTGGCTCCGGAGGCGGGCGGGGCAGGGGAATTGCCTGACGTTGATCCACTTGACGCCGTACAGCCCGAGAAACCGAAAGGGAAAAAGAAATGAGCACCTTCAAGGATATGGTGGAAGCGGATATCCGCGATGTCTTCATCAACGCGGAGGAGTTTGCGGAAACCCATGTTTTGAACGATGTGGAACTCATGGCGGTTCTTACGGTTGATCGGACAAAGCGGAAGAGCGAGTTCAAGGCGGGCAACTATGACGGGCTTCATGGCGACTTCGCTACGCTCTATTTCAAAAAGAGCGAGTATCCCCGGGTACCGAAGCATAACGAGAACATCACCCTCGACGGCAAGCGGTACAAGGTGGAGAGCTGCAAGGAAGAGATGGGCGTGCTTTGTCTGGTGCTCGCCGCTTATCGTATGGGAGGCGCGGGGTAATGATCGACATCGACACCAGCTCTCTCGAAAAAGCGCAGGAGCTCTTGGAGAAAATACCCGGCGCGGCGGAAAAAGCCGCCGGCAGTGCCATTCGCCTCTCCATCAGGGGCGCGAAGGCGGATGCCGCGAAAGAGGTGGCCAGCCATTACCATATCACGCAGCGGGATGTCAAAAAGACCGTAGAGACGCGGGTTTCCGGGATGGCGGCCAGACTTACCTCGAAGGGATCAGTAACGGCGCTGTCAAAGTTCAAGACCCGGCCCAAGGATCCGGCAGGGCAACTTTCCTACACGATGAAGCAAAAGTACATTCACGCCTCGGTCATGAAGGGGCAGGGCGGTACGATTGCCCATGCCTTTGTGGCGCGGATGGGAAGCGGCCATACTGGCGTTTTTCAGCGCCTGCGGAAAAGCTCACTGCCCGTCCGGGAACTCTTTGGCCCTTCCATACCGCAGGCCATGACGCGGCCAGAAGTTGCTTCGCTTATCATGCGAGGAATAGAGAATCGCCTGGCGAAGAATGTGGATCATGAGGTCAATGCTTTTCTCATGGGATACCGGCGATAGGAGGCGATAGGCACGATACCGGCACGACTGATCACGGCGCTCCGGGATGAAATCGCGGACGCCGTAAAAGACTACAAGATGAAAGCCGAGAATCAGGCGGACAAGAAGGTCACGGTCTATGCCCAGCATATCCCGGATGACGACTTCGAGACGGATACCTATTATCCGCTGGTGATTGTCAGCCTGCAAAAGGTCAAGGACGCGGAAGAAATCGAGACCAAGCCGGACGCGTCAACAGCGACAGTAAGCATAACCTTCGGCGTGCACGGTTTCGAGCCGGATGCCTGGGTTGATCTCCTGAACATCATGGAGCATGTCCGGCAGCGTCTCCTGACGCATCGGACCATCGCCAACCTGTATCGCCTTGTGCTGCCGCTGGAATGGGAAACCGCCGAGGTGCAACCTTATCCTTTCTGGTTTGGCTACGGAACGGCGGTCTACAGCATCGCCCAGCCCCAGGAGGGATTCCCGGCGCAATTTGAACGGATTGAGGAGGAATACGAATGAGCAAAGAAAAAGCCGCTACGCAAGAAGCGGCGGCAAATCCTGCCAAGGGGGCTGCCGCGCCGGTGGCAAGCGCAGCGCAGTATATGTATATCGGCCCGAACCGGTTGAAGGAGGGGCTGAAGACTTACCAGGTCTTTATCGGGATGCCGGAGGACCTGCTTGGCGGGCTGAAGGAAAAGTATCCGCATATCGGGCGGCTCTTCGTAGCCGTCGGGAAGCTGAATGAGACGATGGCGGCGCTTGGCAAAAAAGGCACGCCGGTCAATCTGGCTTACGCGGAAATACTGGAGGTGAAGTGATATGGCTTACAGACATGGCATCTATGGCTCCGAGGTTCCGACCAGCCTGGTCCCGATGACGCAGACGGATTCCGGCCTGGTGGTGGCCTTCGGCACGGCTCCGGTACATGTTGCCAGTGATCCGGCGGCGGCCAATACGCCGGTTCTCTGCTATACCTACAAGGAAGCGGTGGCGGCTTTCGGCTATGACGACGATTTCAGCAAATACACGCTTTGTGAGGTCATGAAATCGCATTACGCGCTCTTCAATATGGCGCCGGTGGTATTCGTCAATGTGCTTGACATCACGCGGCACAAAAAGGCTGTGAGCAAGAAGGAAATCCAGCTCGAAGGCGGCGCGGCTTCGGTCAGCGCGGCGGCGATCCTTTCGACGCTGAAGGTTTTTGCCACGGCGGAAGCGGCAACGGCGCTGACAAAGGACATCGATTACACGGCGGCCTTTGACGACGAAAACAATCTCATCATCACGGCGCTGAGTGGCGGCGCGATTACAGCGGCGGATGCGAGGCTGTACCTCGATTTTGATGAGGTGGATGCGGCAGCGGTCACGGCGGCGGACATCGTCGGCGGTGTTGACAGCGCGACCGGTAAGAGCAAGGGCCTGGAGCTGGTGGATGATGTTTTCCCGCGGTTCGGTCTCGTTCCGGGCATCATCATCGCGCCGAAGTTCTCCAGTGATTCGGTGGTGGCGGCAGTCATGAAGGCCAAGACCACGAACATTGACGGTCATTTCCGCGCGATTGCCGTGGCCGATATTCCGGCCGATACGGTCGATACCTATACCAAGGCCAGCGAATGGAAGAACCGGAACAATTTCATCGACACTTCCCTGGTGGCCTGCTGGCCGATGGTGTCCCTGGGCGGGCAGAAGTACCATCTTTCCACGCAGCTCGCGGGCATCATGAATAAGACTGACGCGGCGCATGATGATATTCCCTATTATTCGCCATCGAACAAGGGGTTGCAAGCGGATTCCTCGGTGCTGGCGGACGGCCAGGAGGTCTTCCTTTCCAGCGCACAGGCGGCGTATCTGAACGGTCAGGGCATCGTGACGGCGCTGAACTTCATTGGCGGCTGGAAGAGCTGGGGCAACCGCACGACGGTCTATCCGTCGAATACGGATGTGAAGGACAACTTCATCCCCATCCGCCGGATGTTCAACTGGGTGCTGAATACGCTGATTACGTCATTCTGGTCGAAGGTTGACGATCCGATGAACAAGCGGCTCGTCGAGACCATCATGGACAGCGCCAATATCTGGCTGAACGGCCTGACGGCAAAGGGCGCGCTTCTTGGTGGCCGGGTCGAGTTCCGGAGTGACGAGAACACGACGACGGATCTCATGGACGGGAAGATTAAGTTCCATGTCTATATGACGCCGCCGTCCCCGGCCCGGGAAATCGAGTTCGTTCAGGAGTACGACCCGGAGTATATCCAGGCGCTCTTTGCGTAAGGGAGGGATGAAGCATGGCAGGAAACATCTTGGCGGACAAGACAGTACAGTATGAGGTTTTCATCGAGGGCGACCGCAAGCTGGGCACGGCCAACGCCACGCTGATGGAGGCTTCGTTCAAGACGGACACTTTTACCGGCGCCGGCGTCCTGGGCGAGATTGATATGCCGACGTATGGCTTCACGTCCAGCGCGGAGCTGAAGCTGTCGTGGCATACGGTAAACGATACGCTGGTCGATCTCATGGCGCCGCACGCGCACAATCTGGAACTGCGTGGGGCCATCCAGACGCGGGATACGGCCACAGGCATCATCAAGATGCGGGCGGTCAAGGTCAATGTGCGGGGCTTCACGAAGAGCGGCAATTTCGGCAGCCTGGAACCGGCGACGGCAAACAACGCCGAGACGACGCTGGAACTGCTGTATTACAAAGTCACGATCGACGGCGAGAAGGAGATGGAAGTTGACAAGGACAACTACATTTTCTATGTCAAGGGAAAGGACTACGCCGCCGATATCCGGTCGGCGCTGGGACTCTGATGAATGAGAAAGACCGCTCTTTTTGGGTGGCCTGATGTTTTGTGGAGGTGTGAGATGGCAGAGACGAAGGTGGATATCGCCAGGTTGAAGGAAAAGCTGGAAGCGCTGACGGGATATGACTTGGAGGCGGCAGAGCTGGAGGAGCGAGCGGCGGGCAACATGACGCCGGAAATCTCATTCTCAAAGAGATACCAGGCGCGATTGGCGGCGAAAGCGCTGGGATGCGTTCTTTCGGATATTCAGTCAATGAAAGCCAGCGAGTACACAATGGCAACTTTGATGGTGAACAATTTTTTATTCGGCAGTTTGGCCGGGAACGAAGTCCAGCCGAGCAATACCGAGAAATAGCGGCGGGTCTTTCGGATTTTGAGAGGCTCGGCTTTTGGATGGAGCAGACACCGGAAGGGCTGCGTCGCTGGATGGACGCTATCGGAAAACGGGCGAAAAAATAAGCCCCACTACTGTGGGGCTTATGTGTAGAAAGGGCCTAATCCGTTTTTAGGGTTCTTTCCGAAGATCCGTGTTCCGATATCGTAGGCTTTGGCTGCCAGAAATAAAAAACCAATAAAACACTCTATGGTAATTCTGATAAAGAACGTGATGGTAAAAACCGCCCAAAAAATAATGCCGATAGTATACAAACAAAGGGACCACATGTGGGAGACCTCCTTCAACTGGCCTTACAGCGTTATTTATGGGGCAGTCTTACCGGCTTACCTGTTTTTGTTGTAAATCGCTTCGTCGGGTTCGCGGTTAAAGAATTTCCATTTTTCGCCGGAGAATAGCTGAAGCAGGAACATGGGCAGTCCCGCCAGCATGGCCAGCAGGAAGACGAGGGCAACGACGCCGAAGAAACCGGGCCCAGAGAAGTAAAGGAATGACCACGACATAACGAGCACCGCCTTTCCGAAACAGTTCTTTTATTGAATTATACCACAAAAAGGAGTTTTCGTCATGGCTTTAGGAAGAACTTTTGAAATCGCGTTTTCCATAAACGCCATCCTGCAAAACAGCTTCCCGGCCATGATGGGCCGCGCCGCGCAAAGAATGCAAATGTTGGGGAACGCCGCGACGATTGCGAGCCAGCGATTGGCCAAGGGGCAGAAGGAGGTCAATGGGTTGGAGCAGAAATTGCGAACCCTGAAAAAGACCGAAGCGAATATCCAGCGTTTCAACAAATTGCAGCAGGACATGCAAGCGGAAGGAAATAAGACGGGCCGGGCTTTTCAGTCGATGCAGAAACAGGCCAACCGGCTCGGAGAGAGCCTGACCAATGCGGGCTATCCGATAAATAACCTGGCCAGCGGTGAAAGACGCCTGCGGGAAGAAATTGCACAGACAGAGCAGGCCCTGAACCGGGCAAAGGCAGCACAGGAAGCAAGAACACGGCAGATGGCGGCGCAGCAAGCGGCACAGGTGAATTACCAGCAGGCACAATCACGGCTTGCGGACGCCAAGATGAGCGCGATGAATGCTGTCATGAATATCCGGACGATAGCGGCGCCTTTCGTGGATATGGCAAAGACTGCAATGACTTTTGAATCGGCGATGTCGAAAGTCAAGGCTATCACCGGGGGTACGGCGGAAGAGACAGCGCAACTGACAGCGAGGGCGCGGGAACTCGGTGCCACGACGCGCTGGACTGCTACGCAGACGGCGGATGCCATGAGCTATCTTGGCATGGCTGGATGGAAAACGGGACAAATCCTGGAAGGCATCAAGCCGATGCTTGATCTCGCTACGGCAGGCGGTACGGATCTGGCCCGAACAGCGGACATCATTTCTGATGACCTGACGGCGTTTGGATTGAAAGCAGAGGATGCCGGGCACATGGCGGATGTGTTCGCCTATACCATCACGAACTCCAATACAAACATCGAGCAGATGGGCGAGTCCATGAAGTACGCAGCGCCGGTGGCGAAGGCTTTCGGGGCGACAATGGAAGAGACTGCTGCGATGATTGCGATGATGGCGAACGCCGGCATCAAGGGGAGCATGGCCGGTACTTCGCTTCGTCAAGGTTTTCTCCGCCTTGCCGGGCCGCCTAAAAAAGCTTCAAAGGAACTGGAGGCTCTCGGAATCAATCTTTCCGACGCGCAGCGGGAAATGGAAGAAACGCAGGCTACCCTGCGGGGGCTGGGAATTGAGATGGACGATTCCCTGCCGCCGCAACAGAAGATGGTGGCCATCATACGGCAGCTCGCCGACAAGACCAGCGGATTGAAGGACGAACAAAGGCTGGCCGCTCTTCAGGCAATATTTGGCACCACAGCGGCCTCCGGATGGCTCAATGTCATCAATCAAGGACCGGACGCATTGGAGAAATTCATTGCAGCGCTGGAAAACTGTGACGGGACAACACAACGTGTAGCGCAAACGATGGATAGCAATGCCCAAGGTGCAGCTGTCAATTTGCAAAGCGCGATGGAATCGCTATCCATCAGTATCGGCAATATCTTCCTCCCAGCCGTAGCGGACGCGGCCAAAAGCGCGGCGGGGATGGCTGGAGACCTGGCGAAATGGGCGTCTGAGCACCCGAAAACTACGAAGGGAATCATTGAACTTAGCGCGGCCCTGCTGGGGCTATACGGAGGATGGAAGATAACGGCACTTGCCAGCGCGGCTTATAGTGCTGTCATGGCTTCCGCCAATGCCTCGACAATCGCCTATGTGCTTACGAGTAAATCGTTCACGGTGGCGACGAAGCTGGCAGCGGTAGCGCAATGGGCGTTCAATGCGGCTCTGGCTGCAAACCCGATTGGACTTGTCATCCTCGGCATCGCAGCGCTTGTGGCGGCAGGATATTTCCTCATCAAGAATGGGGAAAAGGTCAAAGCGTTCTTTGCCAGTCTTTGGGACAATCCCATTGTACAGCTTCTGTCTTTCATGGCGTTTCCTTTGGGCACGTTCATTTATATGGGTGTGGAAATCATACGGAACTGGGAAGCGGTCAAGGCATGGTTCACGCTACTGTGGAAGGATCCAGGCGCGGCCCTGGAAGTATTCGTGAACATGGTGAAAAACAAGTTTGCGAATTTATATCAGTATGTAGCCGATAAGTGGGCAAAGCTGAAATATATCTTTTCCAATCCCATCACGGCGGCAGTCAATTATATCGAATATGGAAACGTCCACGGCAATATGACGCATGCATCGACCGGTTTTAGCGCAGATGAGATCAGGGGGCTGGCGACAGGCGGCATTTACCGCAAGGGCGCTTTTTTGACGACATTTGCCGAGGATAGTCCGGAAGCGGCAATTCCTTTAAACGGATCACGGCGGGCGTTCGCTTTATGGCAGGAAGCCGGGCGGATTTTGGGCGCATTGCCGGGTGGCGCACAAGGGGCACCTGCAATAGAGACCGGCGAAACGGTACAAGGGCCGCGTCTTTGGGAAAAGATTCAGGAAATGCTCGGCCCTGGCAACGCAGGTAAAGGCGATTCTGTACCGGCTTTATCTACACC
>JAFSWT010000101.1 GCA_017444395.1 Schwartzia sp. (in: firmicutes)
CGCGCGCATCTTCGCGATTTCCATGAAGTAGTTCTTGCCGATGGCCCAGAAGAAGGACAGGCGCTTGGCGAAGGCATCGACCTTCAGGCCGGCCTTGATACCGGTGCGGATGTACTCGAGACCGTCGGCCAGCGTGTAACCGAGCTCGATGTCCGCCGGGGCGCCGGCTTCCTGCATGTGGTAGCCGGAAATCGAGATGCTGTTGAACTTCGGCATGTAGTTCGTGGTGTACTCGAAGATATCGCCGATGATACGCATGGACATATCAGGCGGATAGATGTAAGTGTTGCGGACCATGAACTCCTTCAGGATATCGTTCTGGATGGTACCGGCCATGATGGCCTTGTCCACGCCCTGCTCAATGCCGGACTGGATGAAGAACGAAAGGATCGGGAGCACGGCGCCGTTCATCGTCATCGAAACGGACATCTGGTCGAGCGGGATGCCGGAGAACAGGATGTTCATGTCGAGCATCGAGCAAACCGAGACGCCCGCCTTGCCGACGTCGCCGAAGACGCGCGGGTTATCGGCGTCATAGCCGCGATGGGTCGGCAGGTCGAAAGCGATGGACAGACCTTTCTGGCCGGCGGCCAGGTTGCGGCGGTAGAAAGCGTTGGACTCCTCCGCCGTGGAGAAACCGGCGTACTGGCGAACCGTCCAGGGACGGAAAACGTACATCGTGGAGTACGGGCCCCGCAGGCAGGGCGGAATGCCGCTGGCGAAATCCAGATGGTTCATGTGGTCGTATTCCTTCTCGGTGTAGAAGGAGCGGACCTTGACATGCTCCATCGTGGTGTTCACGATGTCGTCATAGTCCTTGTGGACCTCGTCGGCCAGGCGCTTCTTCCACTCGGCCTCGTTCTGGGCCGGAGCGGCTTCCAAATCCAGTTTCGTGAAATCAGGATTCAATGCCATTAATCGATCATCCCTTTCTTCTTCTGCAGGAACCGCAGGATCTGGTAGCAGTTCGCCTTGACGGAAATGAAGTCATCCACGCCCGCCTCACGGTAGACCGGCTCGAGGTCCTTCGGGGCCGCGCCGGCGAGATAGATGGTGGCGTTCGGCAGGGCCGCCTTGAGCTTCGGCGCCAGATCCGGAACGATCTCGGGGTATGTCTTGTCGGTGGAGCAGATGACGGCCACATCGGCGCCGGACTCCTTCGCCGCGGACGCGGCCTCGTCCGTCGTCTTGAAACCGTTGTTGAGCTCGACCTGGAACTCGCCGACCTGCAGGAAGCTGGTGGAGAAGTCCGCCCGGGCCTTGTGCTGCGGGATGGGACCCATGTTGGCCAGGAAGACCTTGACGTTGTCGCCGTTATGGGCCTTCTTGTAAGCCTCGGTGGCCATGCGGAGCTCTTCATAGCGCTCGCTCCAGCGGTGCGGCGCGATGGCCTTGACCTCGTCGGCAGCGCCGCCCTTGTTCAGGGCCTCGCGCAGCTCGGCGATGGTGGCGCCGGCCTTGGCTGCCTCGATGGCTGCCTCGACCGCGGCTTCCGCCGCCGCGCCCTTGACTTTCGCCAGCGCGTCCTTCTTGAAGGCTTCGTCGAGATCGCCGAGATAGGCCTCGATGTCCGCCGTGCGCTGCTTCTTCAGCGCCGGGACATCTTCCTCGCGGCGGTCTAAGAGCTCCTCGGTCATGTTCGGGTACATGTTGGTGCCGACGATGCGGTCCTTGCGGAGCTCCAGCGCCTTGAAGCGGGCTTCCAGCGTCTTGGCGATCTCTTCCTGCGGATAGCCGGCCTCGAGCGCCTTCACGATGCCGCCCTTGCCCTCGACGACCTGGAACTCGGCCCAGATCTTCTCCTTGATCTGCTTCGTCAGCGACTCGACGGCCCAGGAACCGCCGGCCGGATCGATGGGCTGGATGAGACCGAACTCATCCTGCAGCATGATCTGGATGTTGCGGGCGATACGGCGGGAGAAAACGTCACCCTTGCGGATGGGCTCGTCGAAGGTCGAGCTCTCGTAGGAGTCGATGCCGCCGACGACGCCGGAGAAGATCTCCGTGGTATTGCGGAGCATGTTGACATAGGGATCGAAGACCGTCTTGAAGAACAGTGCCGGACGGCCGTGCACATGCATGGCCCGGTCTTCCTCGTCCCCACCGAAGGCCTTGATGATGTTGGCCCAGATCGGACGGGCGGCCCGGAGTTTGGCGATCTGCATGAAGAAATTCGCGCCCATGGAGACGCCAAAGAAAATCTGGCTGGCGGCTTCCTTGATGGTGAGGCCGCGCGCCATCAGCTGACGGATATACTCGACGGCGATGCCGAGGATGTAGGCGGTATCCTGCACGTCGCTGGCGCCGCCGCGGCTGAACACATCGTCGCGCACCATGATGGTGCGGAGGCCGGGGGCGTTCTTCAGCGCCCACCTGGCGCAAGCCGCCATCTCGTCATAGAGCTGGGACAGCGGGGCCAGGCTCTTGCCGTCCACGACCATCTGGCCGATGGGATCGGCGCCGATGAAGCCGGTCAGCTTCGCCGGGGTCGCGCCGGAAGACTTCATCGCGGCAATGACCATCGACAGCACCGGCAGAGAGGACGCGCCGGTGTAGATGTAAAGCGGATACTCGTCGAGCTTCAGCCCGTCGAGGAGCTGATGGACGTCGTCCAACGTCGTCACGCTGCAGCCGTCGTCGCCGACCTTCTCCGCCTGGCGGGCGTCCTGGTTCTGCAGCGACGCCTTGTCCAACCGGATGTTGTAAACAGTGGAGCCCTTGTTAATCTCGAACTTCAAAAGCTCGTTGTTCTCCTTCGGCAGCGTCTCGTCGCAGGACTGCGCTACGCCCCAGGGCTTGCCGACATAGCCGCTGATCTTCGCACCCCGGAGGTAGTCGCCCATGCCGGGGAAGGAATTCTTCGGCAGGATGTCCGCCGTGTGCTTGCGGGTGTACATCGGCTCGAACGTGATGTTCTCGTAAGTCTTGGTGAACATCACCTTGTCAAACGGCGCCCCCTTCAGCAGCGCCTCGCAGGCCGCCTTCCACTCCTCGTCCGTCGGCGGAGCGAACTCATCCAGCGGAACCTCGGGGAAGTCCGTCTTGCTCTCCGCCTCCTTCAGGATTGCTTGCAGATCGAGCTCACCTTCCGGGACTTTCTTTTCTTCTTCCATCGGAACCCTCCTTTTTCGATTTGCCAAAGGGGAGGAACCCTCCGCCTTTGGCCGGTTGGAGCCGCTTGCCCGGCAGCGTCCCGGGTGGCCGTCTCCAAAATAAAAAACCTGTCTGCGAACCATGGGCAGACAGATTGATGACGCTGTGGAAAGCGGGCCCCGGACAACAAAAAACCGGCTTTTGGGAAAAGCCGGAGAAGTGCCGTACGGAGGTACGCGCGCACAGTGTGAGGAAACGCCGGAGAGACGACGCCTGGAGCCGTCTGCGCCTGTCGCGCGTCCTCAATCCCCTCCCCATCTTTCGCAGGTGCAAGCGCCGCTTCCGGCGCTTACGGTGATTGTCGGAACAGGCAGGTCTCCTGGCTCAGGTTCCTCATCCCTACGGGCCTTCCCAGAGCTCGCGCTCCAGTGGCATACGTCCGCGGGACTCCCCCTTACAGTGGCGGGACCGCTCCGGCTTTCACCGGATTCCCTCTTGGGGAAGCACTCTCTTTCGATCGCTCAAACGAAGGAGAAAAACTTCCTTGGGTCGTCATTGACACCTGTTCCCCACGCTATTCAGTTGTCAGTGTTATTTTACCCATTTTTCTGAATTTTGTCAATGAATAATCACAGCCAAATTCTATATATGAGTGATTATAGTTAATATTCATTTTGCGAATAGCGGACAGATCAGCGGCGGTGGGTCGCCGGTCGCGCCTCCTGCCGCCGGATAAAACAACGACATCCTGACCAGCCCCTCCCTCCCCACGCACCCGGGGCACCCGGAGAACGAGGGCAGGCAGAAAGCATCCGCACCAATCTTGGACGCGCTTGCAATTTATGGTATAATGGGAATGAAAAGCGAAAGCAGAGGGGAGGCGGCCGCTCTGGCGGAAAAGGACATCACCCAGAAACAACTGGCCGAGTATGAAGATGTGTTCGCCGACATCGTAAACGTGTTGCTCCTGGACGGAGAACCCTTGATAAAACCGGAGGAACTCAAACCAGCCAAACCCGCCTCCACCTATCAAAGCCGTGACAGCAAACTTCGCTTGCAGGAACGCGACGTGGCGAAATTCTGGCAGAAAGGCCATATCCGACTTGCCTTCATCGGCCTGGAAAACCAGACCTCCGTCCTGCGGATGATGCCCCTGCGCGTCATCGGATATGACGGCGCGGCCTACCGTGACGAGCTCAACCCGGACAAAGCGGCGGACGAAACCGGCACGGACAAGGCGCCGCCGCAGCTTTACCCGGTCATAACGATTATCCTCTACTTTAACCACGAACGGCGCTGGACTGGTCCAAGGACACTCAAGGAATGCCTGCCCCAGCTCCCGCCGAAGCTTGACCGGTACGTAAACGATTACAAATTGCACGTATTTGAAATCGCCTGGCTCCCGGACGAGACCGTAGCGAAATTCACCAGCGACTTCCGCTTCCTCGCGGATTATTACGTCCAGCTTCGCCAAACGAAGCAGTGGCAACCAATGCCCCGCCGGGCGAAGCACGTCAAGGAACTGTTCGAACTGTTCCGGGCCCTGACAAAGGACAACCGGTTCATGGCAATGTATGAGCAGCAGAAAGGAGAGGAAAAAGACATGGCATCTATCGCATTGGATTACTGGGAAGACTTCTATTTAACCAAAGGCCGCACCGAAGGCCGCGCCGAGGGTGAAGCGCGGGGCCGCGCTGAAGGCATCGAAGCCACGAAAGAGGAAAATGCCCTCACCATGTTTGCCGATCATCTGCCGCTGGAAAAAATCGCCAAGTACAGCAACCTCACGCTTCAGGAAGCGGAGGCCATCGGAAAACGGCACGGCTATCTTTGATCTGGGGAAGGTAGAATGATTCTCACGGCATCTCGACGCGGATTGAACTGTCAAAGATGACGTCCCGCCTGTGAAAATGCCGTTTCAGTTTCCCTCGACGGAAAACGATGTTCCGCCTGATTTTTATTTGACACTATGACAAGCGTTTTGTTCAGTAGAAAAAGCGGCAAAAAATCGGATTGAAACCGGATAAATCCCGTAATAGCAAGGTTTTTATCTTTCGTTTTCATTTTTTGATTTGTCTTTTTGACTTTTTATGTCAATCAATGCTCATCATCCAGCGGCAAATCTCCCGTGATTTTTCGCTACGCTGCCGCTCTCGTTATACAGGCATTTAATCGTTGTTGTGCTGCCGCTTCCTCTTCCTTCCCTTCGGCTCCCCGTGCACAGGAAAACCGCCCGGCTCTTATTGCCGGGCGGTTTTCCTGTGCGTGTTCCTCGTCCCGGGCGGTCAGCCGCCCAGGTAGGCTTTGCGTATTTTCTCGCTGGCCGCCAGTTCCTTCGCGTCGCCGGAAAGGGTGATGCGGCCGGTTTCCAGGACGTAGGCGCGGTTGGCGATGGACAGCGCCATGTTGGCGTTCTGCTCCACCAATAGCACCGTGGTGCCCGCCTGGTTGATGTCGACGATGATGTTGAAGATTTCCCGGATCAGGAGCGGCGCCAGGCCCATGGAGGGCTCGTCGAGCAGCAGGAGCTTCGGACGGCTCATCAGGGCGCGGCCCATGGCCAGCATTTGCTGCTCGCCGCCGGAGAGGGTGCCGGCCGCCTGCTCCTTGCGCTCCAAAAGCCGCGGGAAGCGTTGGAAGACCATCTCGTAGTCCTGCCCGATGCCGTCCTTGTCGGTGCGGGTGAAGGCGCCAAGCTCCAGGTTTTCCATGACAGTCATGTTGGCGAAGATGCGCCGTCCCTCGGGAACCTGGGAAATACCCCGCCGGACGATTTCCTGGGCGGGGACGCCGGCGATGGACTGGCCCAGGAAGGAGATGGTCCCCTCCTTCGGCGTCAGCAGGCCGGAGATGGTGCGCAGCGTCGTGGATTTCCCGGCGCCGTTGGCCCCGATGAGGGTCACAATCTCGCCCTCGTCCACGGTCAGGCTGATGCCCTTGATGGCGTGGATGGCGCCATAGTACACGTTGATGTCATTGACTTCCAGCATGGCGGCCATTTACGCCTCACCTCCCAGATAGGCCCGGATGACTTCCGGGTTGTTCTGAATCTGCTCCGGGGTGCCGTGGGCGATGATCTCGCCGTACTCCAGGACGTAAATGCGCTCACAGATCCCCATGACGAGGCTCATGTCGTGCTCGATGAGCAGTATCGTGAGGCTGAACTGGTCGCGGATCCAGCGAATCATCTCCATGAGTTCGTGGGTCTCCTGCGGGTTCATGCCCGCCGCCGGCTCGTCGAGCAGCAGCAGCTTCGGCTTCGCCGCCAGGGCCCGGGCGATCTCGAGCCGCCGCTGGGCGCCGTAGGGCAGATTCTTGGCCGTTTCCTCCGCCTTGTCGTCGAGCTTGAAGATGGAAAGCAGCTTATGGCTTTCCTCCGTGACCAGCGCCTCTTCGTCGAAGTAACGGCCGACGCGGAAGATGGCCTCGGCCACGCCGTACTTCACATGGCTGTGGAAGGCGATCTTTACATTGTCCAGCACGCTGAGCTCGGAGAAGAGCCGGATGTTCTGGAACGTCCGGGCAATGCCCCGCTGGGTGATTTCGTACGGCTTGAGGCCGGCGATGCTCTGGCCGTTGAATTCGATGGTGCCGCTGGTGGGCTGATAGACGCCGGTGAAGAGGTTGAAGGCCGTGGTCTTGCCGGCGCCGTTGGGGCCGATGAGGCCGATGAGCTCGCCGGGATTGATGTAGATATTGAAGTCGGAAACGGCTTTGAGGCCGCCGAACATTTCCACTACATGGCTGGATTTAAGCAGCGGTTCCATGGCGGTTTGCCTCCTTCCCGTTTCCTTGCCGGGATTGGCCGGTGGTTCTCATTCCTCCCGGCCTCCCTTCAGGGCGCGCAGCCGCGAAAACGGCGCCAGCTTCGTGAGCTCGACATAGCCGAAGAGCCCCTGGGGCCGGTAGAACATCAGGAAAATCAGGGCCAGCGCGTAGATGATCATGCGGAACTCCGGCCAGTCCGCCAATGCCGCCGACAGGGCCGTGACCACGAAGGCCCCGGCGATGGAGCCGGTGAGGGAGCCGAGGCCGCCCAGCACCACCATGATCAGGTAGTTGAAGGACTGCATGAAGGTAAAGGAGCCGGGGCTGATGATGTAGAAGCAATGGGCGAAAAGCGCCCCGGCGACGCCGGCGAAAGCGGCGCCGATGGTGAAGGCCATGACCTTGTACTTCGTGGTGTTGACGCCCATGGCGGCGGCGGCAATCTCGTTCTCGCGGATGGCGATGCAGGCGCGGCCGTGGTTGGAGTTCACGAAGTTCTTGATGGCGAAGAGCGTCACCAGCATGGTGGCGAACACCCAGGGGAAGGTGGTCAGGTGCGGGATGCCGGAGAAGCCGGCGGCGCCGCCCACGTACTGGATGTTCATGATGACGATGCGGATGATCTCGCCGAGGCCCAGGGTAGCGATGGCCAGATAGTCACCGTTCAGCCGCAGCGTCGGCAGGCCGATGAGGAAGCCCAGGGCCGCCGCCGCCAGTCCCCCGCCCACCATGCCGGCGATGAGCGGCAGATGGAAATTCGTGGTCAGGATGACGGCGACGTAGGCCCCCACCGCCATGAAGCCGGCGTGACCGAGGGAGAACTGGCCGGTGTAGCCGTTGATGAGGTTCAGGCTGGCCGACAGGATGATGTTGATGCCGATCAGGATGATGTTGAGTTTCCAGAAAGAGCCGATGAAACCGCCCTCCATGGCCCCCTCGATGACGGCGAAGAGGACGACGCCAAGGACCAGCAGCCGGAGGTCGTTTTTTTGAACGCTGTTCATGCCGCCACCTCACACTTTCTCCTGGGTGTTCTTGCCGAAGATGCCCGCCGGGCGGAACAAGAGCACCAGGATCAGGATAGCGAAGGCCGCCGCGTCGCGGAACGTCGAGGACAGAAAGCCCGAGACCAGCGACTCGACGACGCCGAGAATCAGGCCGCCGGCCATGGCGCCGGGGATGACGCCGATGCCGCCCAATACGGCGGCAACGAAAGCCTTCAGGCCGGGCATGATGCCCATCAGCGGGTCGATGGAGTTGTAGTACACGCCCACCAGCACGCCGCCGGCCGCTGCCAGCGCCGAGCCGATGCCAAAGGTGATGGAGATGACGCGGTCGGCGTCAATCCCCATGAGCTGGGCCGTCTCCGTATCGAAGGACACGGCCCGCATGGCCTTGCCGATCTTCGTCTTCTGCACGATGTAGGTCAAAATCACCATCAGCACCAGGGTGATGGCGAAACTCAGGAGCTGCTGGCCGTTGACCACGAAGCCGCCCACCGTGATGCCGGCGCTGCTGAAGACATCGGGGAAGGTACGCGGTGTCGGCGTCACGAAATACATAGTGGCGTATTCGAGAAAGAAAGAGACGCCGATGGCCGTGATCAGCACCGAGATGCGCGGCGCGTGCCGCAACGGCTTGTAAGCCAGCCGTTCCACCACCATGCCCAGGAGCCCCGTCACCGCCATGGAGACGAGGAGCGCCGGGAAGATGCCCCATCCGAGGGTGGTGATGGCGAAAAAGCCAACGTAGGCGCCAACCATATAGATATCGCCGTGGGCGAAATTGATGAGCTTGATGATACCGTAAACCATGGTGTAGCCCAGGGCAATCAGCGCGTAGATGCTGCCCAGCGATACGCCGTTGATGAGCTGCTGCACCAAAAGGCTGCCAAAATCCATCGACAATCAACTCCTGCCTGCAAACAAAGAGGCCGCATCGCTGCGGCCTCTTTGCTGACGCCCGCACCGGGCGGGCGGGATTCACTTGTTCACCGGGAAAACCGTTACGGAACGATCTTCGCTACAACCAGCCGGTCGCCGCCCTTGTTCTCAAGGATGACCGCCTGCTTGATCGGGTTGTGGTTCTTGTCCATCGTGATTGTGCCGGTGCCGGCCTTCAGATCCTTCGTCTCGGCAATGGCCTTGGTGATCTTCTCGGAATCATCGCTGCCGGCGCGCTTGATGGCGTCGATCAGCACCTTGCCGGCGTCGTAGCCCAGGGCCGCGAAGACGTTCGGCGCGTGGTTGTACTTCTTCTTGTAGGCTTCGAGGAACGGCTTCACGCTCTCGTCCTTGTCGGAGTAATGGGTGCAGAAGTAGGTATTGTTCAGCGCGTCCTTGCCGGCGATGTCGGCAACCTTCGTGTCATCCCAGCCATCGGTGCCCAGAATCGGCTTCGTGATGCCCATCTCGCGGGCCTGCTTGACGATCTTGCCGACCTCCTCGTAGTAGGCCGGAACGAACAACACGTCGGCGTTGGCCGTCTTGATCTTCGTCAGCGTCGCCTTGAAATCCTGGTCCTTCTGGAGGAACGCTTCTTCCATCAGCACCTTGCCGCCCGCCGCTTCAAACTTTTCCTTGAAGACAGCGCCGAGACTCTTGGAATAGTCGGAGCTGGAATCCACATAGATGACCGCCGTCCTGGCCTTCAGGTTCTCGGCGGCGAACTTCGCCATGACATCGCCCTGCTGCGGGTCGATGAAGCAGCTGCGGAACACGAAGGGCTGCACCTTGCCGTTGTCCACCGTGACCTTGGCGCTGGTGGCGCAGGGGGCCAGGATGGGCACCTTGTGCTCGGTGGCAATCTGCGTCTCGGCGATGACCGGGGCGGTAGTCGCCGGGCCGACCAGCACCTTCACCTTGTCGTCGGCGATGAGCTTCGTGGCCGACGTCACGGCCTCGGAGGTCTCGGACTTCGTATCCGCCTTGATGAGCTTGATCTTCTTGCCGTTCACGCCGCCCGCCGCGTTGATTTCGTCGATGGCCAGCGCCAGGCCCTCATAGGTGGCGGTGCCGTAGTTGGCAACGTTGCCGGTGAGCTCGAAGTTCGCGCCCACGGCGATTTCGTTGGAAGCGGCTTTCTTCTCGCCGCCGCCGCCCCCGCCGCAGCCGGCGAGAACGCCGCCCAGCATCAGGGCACCCATGGCCAATCCGGCAGCCTGCCGGAGTTTCTTATGGAAAAACATCAATAATCCCCCTCCTCAAAAATCGCGGCCAGCCGGTCCGATAGAGCCCGGCCCGCCAAATGATGTACTATATTATAGTTTACCGGGGCCCAATAGTCAATACGTTTTTTCCGATTTGGCCGCGGACAATCCCACCATTTGTCCGCCTCCACGGGACACCGGACGGATTCATCTCCCGGTTCATTGGAAAAGGAAAACGGCGGTCCCTTTTGCGGCCGCCGTCTTTCCGGCATCTGTATCTTTTTGCCGGACCGTCACTCCGGCTTTTTGATCACTTCGACGCCGCCCATGTAAGGCACCAGCACCTCGGGCACGACGACGGAACCGTCCTCCTGCTGATAGTTCTCCAGGATGGCCGACACGGTGCGGCCCACCGCCAGGCCCGAGCCGTTCAGCGTGTGGCAGAACTCCGGCTTGTCCTTCGGCGTGCGGCGGAACTTGATGTTCGCCCGGCGGGCCTGGAAATCAAGGCAGTTCGAGCAGGACGAGATCTCGCGGTAGCGGTCCTGGGACGCCATCCAGACCTCGATGTCGTATGTCTTCGACGAGGTGAAGCCCATGTCGCCGGTGCAGAGGGTGACGACGTGGTAGGGCAGCTTCAGGAGCTGCAGCACCTCCTCGGCGTCGCGGACCATGCCCTCGAGCTCATCCCAGGAATTTTCCGGCAGGCAGAACTTGATGAGCTCGACTTTGTTGAACTGGTGCTGGCGAATCAGGCCCCGGGTGTCGCGGCCGGCGCTGCCCGCCTCGGCCCGGAAACTGGCCGTATAGACGGTATAATGCTCGGGCAGTTTGGCGCCGTCGAGGATTTCCTCCCGGTGGTAGTTCGTCGCCGGCACTTCAGCGGTGGGGACGAGGTACTGGTCGAGGCCCTCCAGTTTGAACATATCCTCGGCGAACTTCGGGAGCTGGCCGGTGCCGATCATGCTGTCGCGGCTGACGATATAGGGCGCCAGCATCTCCGTGTAGCCCTGCTTCGCGTGCAGGTCCATCATGAAATTGATGCAGGCCCGTTCCAGACGCGCTCCAAGTCCCTTGTAGAACGCGAACCGCGCCCCGGAGACCTTCGCTGCCCGCTCGAAGTCGAGGATATCCAGCGCTTCGCCGATGTCCCAGTGCGGCTTCGGCGTGAACGGCAACTTCACCGGCTCGCCCCAGCGGCGGATTTCCGGATTCTCCGTGTCGTCCTTGCCGATGGGGACATCCTCCTTCGGCATGTTCGGGATGCTCAGCAGGATATCCCGCAGCGCCTCCTCGACGCCCTTGAGCTCGCCGTCGAGGGCCGCGATCTTGTCGCCCACGGCGCGCATTTCCGTCACCATCGCCGTGGCGTCCTCACCCTTCTTCTTCAGGACGCTGATTTCCTTCGACGCCGCGTTGCGCTGGCTCTTCAGCGCCTCCGACTCGGCCAGGATGGCCCGGCGCTTCTTTTCCAGCCCCTCGAACTCATCGAGCGACAGGGAATTGCAACGGTTCTTCAGCATGGTGCGGACCTCGTCCAGATGGTCGCGCACAAATTTGATGTCTAACACGAAAAAGCCCCCTAAAAAGCACCTGTTGGGTGCGAATTAACTCATGCAATCATCATTATATAGGCCCCGGCCCCGGCTGTCAACCGCCATTTCCCCGCTTGCAGGGCGGGAACGGCGGTGCTATAATGCAACATATAGTCTTTGCTCCACAAGAAAGGAAGTAACATCATGGCCATATACGATCCGAAATCGGCCCGTGCCGAGGAATTCATCAACCACGAGGAAATCGAGGACACGCTGGCCTACGCCGAGGCCCATAAAAGCGACCGGCCGCTGATCGAGAGCCTGCTGGCCCGTGCCGCTGACTGCAAGGGGCTTACCCACCGTGAGGCGGCGGTATTGTTGCTCTCGGACCAGCCTGACCTCAACGAGAAAATGTTCTCGCTGGCGAAGAAAATCAAGGAGGAACTTTACGGGCAGCGCATCGTGCTCTTCGCGCCGCTGTATCTTTCCAATTACTGCATCAACAGTTGCGTGTACTGTCCCTACCACGCGAAGAACCGCCATATCCGCCGCGTCAAGCTCACCCAGGACGAGATCCGCCGCGAGGTCATCGCCCTGCAGGACATGGGCCACAAGCGGCTGGCGCTGGAGACCGGCGAGGACCCCGTGAACAACCCCATCGAGTACGTGCTGGAGAGCATCAAAACGATTTACAGCATCAGGCACAAGAACGGCGCCATCCGCCGCGTCAACGTGAACATCGCCGCCACGACGGTGGAGAACTACAGGAAGCTCAAGGAGGCCGGCATCGGCACCTATATCCTGTTCCAGGAAACCTACCACAAGGAGAACTACGAGAAGCTGCACCCGGCGGGACCGAAACACGACTACGCCTGGCATACCGAGGCCATGGACCGGGCCATGGAGGGCGGCATCGACGACGTGGGCTGCGGCGTTCTCTTTGGCCTCAATATGTATAAATACGACTTCGTCGGCCTGCTGATGCACGCCGAGCACCTGGAGGCCCGCCTCGGCGTCGGGCCGCACACCATCAGCGTGCCCCGCATCCGCCCCGCTGACGACATCGACCCGGCCGCCTTCTCCAACGCCATCGACGACGACACCTTCGCCAAAATCGTCGCCGTCATCCGCATCGCCGTGCCCTATACCGGCATGATCGTCTCGACGCGGGAGAGCCGGGAGAGCCGCGAACGGGTGCTGGACCTTGGTATCTCCCAGATCAGCGGCGCCTCCTCCACCAGCGTCGGCGGCTACGATCACAAGGAAGCCCCCGAGGACAACTCGGCCCAGTTCGACGTCAACGACGACCGCACCCTGGATGAGGTCGTGGAGTGGCTGCTGGACCTCGGCTACGTTCCGAGCTTCTGTACCGCCTGCTATCGCGCCGGCCGCACCGGCGACCGCTTCATGAGCCTCTGCAAGTCGGGGCAGATCAAGAACTGCTGCCTGCCCAACGCGCTGATGACGCTGAAGGAATACCTGGAGGACTACGCCGGCGAATCGACGCAGAAAAAAGGCGAGCGCGTCATAAAAGAGCAGCTCGCCCAGATTCCCAGCGATGCCGTCCGCGCCAAAGCGGCCGAATATCTGAAAGAACTCCACGACGGTATGCGGGATTTCCGGTTCTGACGAAGTGCGGGCAAAATCCAAATCACAGGCAAAAGAGGGGCTGTCGCATGAAGCAAAAAACTTCATGGCCAGCCCCTCTTTTCTGTTCCGTTAGCTATTTCCCCAATCGTGTTCATAACATGGAAACGAAATCTCCGCCAGGAACATCCCGTGCAGTTTCGCTCAAAACAGCACCGGGGGAATAATTGCCGGCTGGTATTATTCGTCAAGCAGCCAGTCAATCAGGTTTTTTGACTTGATACCCTCATAGCTGGTTTCCAGTCCGGGATCGAGAGACAGCACAACTTTCTCATAGTTGTCCCGAACTCTCTGCAAGGGAGTCAGCTCGCGCTTGCGGACGTCTTCACTTGTCATGGACTCTGTGACCTGGATATAGATCTTCTCATCCGCATTCGAGGCGATGAAATCAATTTCGGCGTTGTCGATCTTTCCTATGGCCACATCATAGCCGCGGCGCAGGAGCTCGAAAAAAACAATATTCTCCAGCACATGCCCGGAATCGCGGTCCCGGAAGCCCAGCAGGTAATTTCGCAGACCAATGTCGACAATATAATATTTCCCGAGTGTCCGCAGGAACTCCTTGCCCTTGATGTCAAAGCGCTTGACCTCATAAAAGATATAGGATTCCAGCAGAGCGCTTACATAAGCCTGGACCGTATGGACGCTGGGGGCGTTCTTCCGCGACCCTCCATCCAAAAGGCCTTCGTTGACCAGCGTGTTCCCGATTGAGTTGGCCGATACCGTGCATCCGATGCTGTCAGCAAGGAACAGAATGATCTTGCGGAGCAGATCCGGATTGGTGACCTGACGTTGTCCGCGGCGTTTCGCCCGCTCCAGAATATCACGGACCACGACCGTAGAATAAATCCCGTCTAAAAGCGTCAACGCACGCTCCTGATCCAAGCCGACATCGGCAATTCCGGGCATGCCGCCAAAGCGCAGATAGGCGTCAAAGATTTCCCGGAGTTCATAGCGTTCACCGTTCTGATCAAGCGCCTGCTTCCTTGTCCCGCCCAAAGCGCTTGCCGTTTCCCGCAATTCAAAGCCGTGGAAATCCATGAATTCCCGAAAGGAGAGCGGCAGCATTTTGTTCTCGACGCAGCGCCCCGAAAGATAGGTTGCGTACTCCGATGAAAGCAGATACGCATTGGAGCCTGTAATGTAAATATCGCAGTCAAGATCAACGCGGAACGAATTGACCGCCTCTTCCCACGCCGAGATGTGCTGAAGTTCGTCAAAGAACAAATACATGCGTTTCCCGGGGATGGCCATGGCCTTAACACGCTTGTACAGGCCATCGGAAGTCAGGTCCTTGTAATCGTGAGATTCAAAATTCATCTCCACGATCTGTTCTTTGGGCACGCCGGTATCAATCAGGTGTTGGATCATCAGCTTCAGCAGACTTGACTTTCCGCAGCGCCGTATACCGGTAACAACCTTAACGGGTTCTGTGTCCTGAAAGGCGATCAGTTTATTCAAATAGAGATCTCTGTTCTTATAAATGCGAGAAGAAGACATTGTAACCACTCCTTTGCGCTCACAGTATAGCAAAAAAATTAATTTAACGTCAAGTTTTTGCAGTTAATTGCAAAAACTTGATATTATCCGACGCTATTTGTAGCGGAACACGTGAGAATCATGCGGGAACAATGAAAAACGGCCCGCATGTCAACAATGCAGACCGTTTTCCAGTTGTTCCCACCTCTGTCAGACAGATGGCCAAATCAGTTTTCTTCAAAACTGTCTTATGAGCTCCAGCGCTTCACCGGGGCTTGCTTTTTGAAAAACAAAGTCTTGATGGAGTAGGAACGTAGCGCGCCCCTGCACCGGGACGCGGTTTTTCATTTTGCGGTTTCCTGCCGTAACAGCTGTCTCCCTTTCTCTATCCCCAGCCGTGCCGCTTCGCCGGCGGTTACTTCGAGGGCCGCCCGGGCGCCGGGGCAGAGGCTCAGGCCCAGCCAGGGCCAGAGGTTTTCCGCTACTCTCATCACCCGGTCGTCATCGTCGAGGTAGATGACGTCGATGGCGAAGCGCATGAAGCACATGTGGACGCTATTGCAGGGGGCGAGCAAGAGGCCCTGCCCCGGCGGCAGCTTCGCCCGCCCCATGAGGCCGAGGAAGCGGCTGAGGAAGGTATCGGCGGCTTCGGCCCGCAAAAAAGGAGCCCCTGCCGGCGCTCCTTCGACGCGAAAAATCACTTCTGTCATGCGAATCTTTCCCTTTATATTGATCCCGGATATGGGCCCATTCCAGGACGTGCCTGCTACCCAAGCGGCGATAGCCTCTTTCGCCCGTCACGGGTTGCTACTTCGCAAACCCCGCCTGCGCCAGCGACAGCACCGCCGGCCCCAGCACGACGACGAACAGCGCCGGGAAGATGAACAGGATCAGCGGGAACAGGATCTTGACCGGGGCCTTCAACGCCTCGGCCTTGGCGTGCTGGCGGCGGCGCTCCCGCATGTTGTCGGCCTGATTCTCCAGCGTCGTCGCCATGCTGGTACCG
>JAFSWT010000102.1 GCA_017444395.1 Schwartzia sp. (in: firmicutes)
ATCATAAGGATTTCTCATAGGGCGGTTTCCGGCAGGATTTTTCCTGCTTTTGTGAAATACATATCTGAGAGGTGATTGCTTTGACGGTGGATGAATACACGGAAATCTGCGTTCGCTTTGCGGAGGACACGAAGGATTGGGGAGACATCGATACGCGTTTTTTCGTGACATTCCGGGGCGGTTGGGTATCGAGTTGCGACAACCGCCACGGCGGGATTGGCGTGCGATGGGCGTTTCACAAGAATGAAGCGGAAGTCCGGGCGATGGCGCGGCAGAAATTTGAGGAATGGAAAGCGCTGGAAAAGGAGTTCGCTGACAGAAAAAGTGGCATAAACGCGAAAGATATGGTATGATGGCAAAAGAAATCTCCGTTGCGTGGCAATTTGGCTGAAGTATAAAGCGTAACGGGAAAAGAAAGGAGTAATTCCGATGCTGGCAAGAGATGTAATGAAAAGTGAGGTTATTGCGGTATCAAAGGAGACGACGATTGAGGAAATCGCGCGGCTGATGGTTGAGAATAAAATCTCCGGTTTTCCGGTGGTGGACGAGGAGAACAGGGTGCTGGGCGTCGTCAGCGAGATGGACCTGATGCGCCAGGAGATCAAGCCCAACGAACCAAACGTATGGCAGGTTTGCCTGTGGGGGATAAACAGCGATCAAAAGCTGGGGGAATATCAGGATTCGATGCGCAAGTGGATGGCGCAAAACGCGGGCGAGATCATGACATCGCCGGCGATATCCGTAGATGAGAGCGACGATCTTGATACCGTGGGCCAGCTCATGTTCGAGCGCCGTATCAAGCGGGTTGTGGTCACGAGACAGGGGAAGCTGGCCGGAATCATCAGCCGGTCGGCGTTTGTCAAGCGCTTGTTGCAGCGGTGAGGGAGAGAAAAATGCAGCTGAAAGATATGATGAGTACAGCGGTCGTCACCGTCCGGCCGGAGGCAACGATTGCTGAGATAGCGCGGCTATTGATAGAGAATAGCATATCTGGGATGCCGGTTGTGGATGAAGAGATGCGTCCGGTGGGAATCGTGAGTGAGAGTGATTTACTTCGCCATCAGGTAGAAAAGGAGCAGGCGGATCTCTGGGATGGTTACGCGATGATGATGAGCGCCGGTTTCGCTCCGGAGCTTCAGGGCGCCATGCTGGAAAGTGCCGGCATATCGGCGGAGAAGCAGCAGGCCATCCAAAAGGTCAAGGCCAGGACAGCGAACGAGCTCATGACATCGCCAGCCGTCTCGATGGAGGAGACGGAGGACATCACTAAGGCAGCGAAGCTTATGCTGGACCGGCGGATCAAGCGCCTTCCCGTCACGCGGGACGGCAGGCTCACAGGCATTGTCAGCCGCCATTCCTTTGTCCGGTTGGCGGTGGAATCTGGAATATAGGATGAGGCGAAGATGAAGATTAAGGACTTGATGAAAGAAAAGGTCGTAATGGTCCGGCCGGATACGACGGTCGAAAAGATCGCGTTCCTTTTGGTGAAATATGATATTTCGGGTATTCCCGTGGTCGATGCGGAAAATCGCGTCGTGGGCGTGGTCAGTGAAAGCGATTTGCTCCGTCAGCGGGTGAAAAGCGCGAACCCGAGCTTTTGGGAGTTCTGTTCAATGCTCATGGGCGGTGGGCTCCAGGATGGCCACCGTGATGAGATGAAGTGGCTCATGGAGCGGACCGCGAAGGACATCATGACCTCGCCGGTCACGACGGTGGACGAGAATGCTGATGTCATGGAGGCGGGGCGGCTCATGCTGGAGCACCGGATCAAGCGTCTCCCCGTCACGCGGGATGGCAAGCTCGCAGGCATCGTTAGCCGTCATTCCTTTGTCCGGCTGGCGCTGCCGTCCTGATAGGTTGAAGGGGAACGCTATGGCGAACGAAACCGCCCCAGCGGAGCGCCTGACGCTGCTGCATGGAAACGACTTGCATGGACAACTGATTTTCAAGGCGGACGAGGATATGGTCCTGCACGGCGGGATATCCATGATGGCCGATTACATCAAGCGCGTCCGTTCCGGCGGGGAGCGGGTGTTCCTCAGTTTTTCCGGGGATATTCTCGAGAAGAATATCCAGGGGGCGGATTTCAAGGGCATCAATACCGTCGAGCTCATCAACAACATCCGTCCGGACGCGATTTCCCTGGGCAACCATGAGATGGATTACGGCCTGGCCCATCTCTTGATTTTCAAGGAGTGCATCGAGGCGCCGGTGCTGAACGCGAACATCATGGTCGCACCGATGAAGAGGCACTTGTTCCGGGCAAGTCTTGTCCGGGACTTGCAGGGCGTCAGACTGCTGGTGATTGGTCTTTTTCCCCGGAGTTTCTTTGACAAGATTGAGTCGGACGCGTTCTGCCGGGATATGCTCAGTTATAAGGATTCCTATGAGGCAATCCGGGAGGAGTCACGGCGCCACGAAGACGAAAATATTGACCTCGTGGTTTTAATGACGCATTACGGCCTCGAGGGCGACCGGACATTGGCGATGGAGATGCCGCCGGATTGCCGGGTGGATTTGATTCTGGGCGGTCATTCGCATATTGACATGGAAGCGCCAGAGGTCGTCAACGATATCGTGATTGCCCAATCGAGCTACGGGACGACGCATATCGGACGCTTCGACCTGGAGGTCAATACGGTGACACATCGGCTCATTTCCTGGCGCTGGGAACGGGTGGCAATCACCAACGAGACCTGCGGCTTCGACGAGGCGATGGAAAGCCTAGCGGATCGCGTCCTCTACGCACGCCGGCAGGTTCCGGAAGGAAGGCTCGGCGAATTTGCCGCCCCTTGCCATCACGAAAGCCGCCTGCTGGAGACGGAGCTTGGCGATATCGTGGCGGACGCGTTCCAGGAGCTCTATGGCGTCGACCTCGTGCTGTTGCAATCCGGCAGTATCCGCCGGAAGGAGTGCTCGGGGACATTGACGGAGGCGAAGCTCAAGGAGCTTTTCCCCTATGATGATGTTTTCATCGAAGCCGGCTTCAGCGGCAAGGAACTTCGGGAAATGTTCGCCTGGCTCTTCGCGCGCAAGCCGGACGGCTCTCTGGTCAGCGGCGAGTTCCAGTACAGCCGGGGCTTTGAGCTGGTCGTGGATTTCTCCGCTTGCCGGAGCCAGGGCGGCCGTGTCGTGTGCCTGCGCCTTCGGGGGGAGGAAATCGACGACAACCGGACGTATCGTCTCGGCTTTACGCGAAACTGCGCGGAGAATTTTTACCGCTACTTTTCCCGGCGGATTGATCCGGATATGACGCAGGTGCTGTCGCTTTCTACTTATAACGATTTGGCCCGCTGGTTTTTGATGCGTCCCGGCCCAGTGGTTGCGCCGCCGAAAGGACGCTTCACCGCGCTGCATTTTGAGGAGTTGGGAATAGGCAGCTGATACGAATTTCATGCTAAACCACAAATCGCTGCTTTCGCAACGGCATAAACAGCGATGAATGTATGTCTGCCTTTAAGGAAGGGGATGAGGGGATGCGGGCTGTCGTTACCCGGGTAAAAGAAGCTTCGGTAACCATCGAGGGGCAGAAAACAGGCGCCATCGGCGTCGGCTTTTTGGTGCTCCTGGGCGTCGGGCCGCAGGATACGGAGCAGGATGCAATCCGTCTGGCGGACAGGATATGTGGCGCACGGGTCTTTGAGGACGAAGCGGGGAAGATGAACCTCTCCCTGGCGCAAGTCGGTGGCGCGCTCCTGGTGGTGTCCCAGTTCACACTCTATGCCGATCTGAAAAGCCGTCGACCAGGCTTTTCCGGGGCGGCGAAGCCGGAGCTGGCGGAGCCACTTTACGAGAGATTTATGGCCGAGTGCCGGAGTCGCGGATTCACGGTCGAGCACGGTGAGTTTGGCGCCACCATGGCGGTGGCGTCGGTCAACGACGGGCCGGTGACGTTGCTGTTTGAAACCGGCGTATGAAAGGGATACGGTTCCCTGTCTTTATGTATATTTTGTTCATATTTTTCGTGGAAAACTCAAGTTTTTCTGATTCTTGCCGTTGCCTGACGGCTTTTTTTTTTGCTATAATGAAGAACAGGGAGGCGTAAAGAGGTGGAGCTTTCAGCCGCTCATATCGGTTTCATGGTGATAACGGTCGCCGCTGTGATGGCGGCGGGAATCTACGCGGCCCGCGAGGTGAAGTCAGCAGAAGGATACAGTTTGGGCGGCCGCTCGGCAGGAGCGGCGATGGTAGCCGGCAGTATCGCCGGGACAGTCGTCGGCGGCGGCGCTACGGTGGGGACGGCACAGATGGCTTTTTCCGTGGGACTTCCCGCCTGGTGGTTTACCCTGGGCTCGGGCATCGCGTTTATCCTGATGGGGCTGTTTTATGCCAAACCGCTCCGGCAAGCGGGCCTGACGACGATTCCGGAATATCTTTCGGTGAACTATGGCAAGACCGCGGGGACGATTGCCAGCGTTGTTTCTTCCGCCGGCATCCTGTTCAGCGCTGTGGCGAGCTGCCTGCCGGGCATCGGTATCCTCTCGGCGGTATTGGGTATCGGCCCCTGGCTGGCGGCGTTGATTCTGGTGACACTGGTGGCGCTCTATACATTTTTCGGCGGTATGAAGAGCGCTGGTGTCGGGGGCATGCTGAAGATGGGCGTCATCTGGCTCAGCCTTTTTTTCGCCGGGATTACGGCCTGGCAGCTCCTGCCGACGGAGCCGGCGTTTTCCGAGACGTTTCCATCCCTTCCCTGGCAAAGCCTTTGGGGTAAGGGTGTCAGTGGCGCAATGGCGAATCTTTTCTCGCTGATTGTCGGCATCCTTTGTACGCAGACGTATATCCAGGCGATTTTCTCGGCGGCTTCGCCCCGGATGGCGGCGGCGGGAGCGTTCATGGCGGCTCTGATCGTGATTCCGGTGGGGTTGCCGTCGGTAGCGATTGGGATGTATATGCGTGCCAATGCTCCGGAGACGATACCGGTTTTGGTACTGCCGGTGTTTCTGGCGGAGCACCTGCCGCCGTGGCTGGGTGGCATTGCCCTCGGCGGCATTGCTCTGTCCCTCATCAGTTCCATCGGCGGTCTGTCGCTGGGAATCGGTACGATGCTGTCCCATGATCTTTTGGCGAGATTGTTGGCAGTAAGGGATGAGGGACGCTTGCTGTTCCTGACGCGTGGCGTGGTACTGGGCGTGATGGCCGTGGCCTGCCTGGTGGCAATTTTGAATCTGGATTCCCAGGTTCTCATGTGGAACTATCTGTCCATGGCGCTCCGGGGCGCCGGCATTTTCTTGCCGCTTTCGGCGGCGGTATTCCTGCCGGGTCGTATCGCGCCTCGTTGGGCCGTGGTTTCGATGGCGGTATCGACGGTAGCAGCGGCACTCTTTTCCACGGTGCTGACCGCGCCTATCGATCCGCTGTTCATCGGCCTCATCATCAGCGCTTTGTTGATGGTCCCCGGATTCCGGGGGACCGGTCGGCCGGTATGACGGGATATGGGTTTTTATTCAATGATTTTCATAGACATACGAAAGGAAGGATGAAGCAAAATGGAGAAAGCCAAGGTCTATTTCACGGATTTCCGAGTCAACGTGGGGACACCGCTGACGGAGAAACTCAAGCGTCTATGTCTGGCAGCGGGTTTCAAGGATATCGACATGGAGGGTAAATTCGTCGCCATCAAGATGCACTTTGGCGAACTCGGCAATCTCGCTTTTCTGCGGCCAAACTACGCCCGGGCTGTGGCCGAACTGGTGAAAGCGCAGGGCGGCATCCCGTTCCTTACGGATTGCAACACATTGTATCCCGGCAGTCGTAAGCACGCGTTGGAGCATTTGGATTGCGCCAATCTCAACGGATTCAATCCGACGACGACAGGATGTCAGATCATCATCGCTGACGGCCTGCGCGGGACCGATGAGGCGGAAGTGCCGGTAAAGAACGGCGAGTACGTGAAGACTGCGAAAATCGGCCGGGCCCTGATGGATGCCGATATCGTCATCAGCCTGGCGCACTTCAAGGGGCATGAGATGACGGGTTTCGGTGGCTGCGTTAAGAACCTCGGCATGGGTGGCGGCAGCCGGGCCGGCAAGATGGAGCAGCATTCCTCAGGCAAGGTGCAGGTGGACGAGGCGAAATGCCGCGGCTGCCGCCGCTGTGCCAAGGAGTGCGGATCGAACGCGATTTCCTATGAGAACAACAAGGCGCATATCGACCAGAATGTATGTAAGGGTTGCGGCCGTTGCATCGGGGCTTGCGCCTTTGACGCCATCAGCAACAATCAGTGGGACGCCAGCGATCTCCTGGACCGGAAGATGGCCGAGTATGCCCAGGCAATTTGCCAGGACCGGCCCACATTCCATATCAACATGGCGATGGATATTTCGCCGAACTGCGATTGCCATGGCGATAACGATGCCGCTATCCTGCCGAATATCGGTATGTTCGCTTCCTTCGATCCGGTGGCAGTGGACCAGGCGGCGGTGGACGCCTGCCAGAAAGCGGCGCCGAATCCCAACAGCCAGCTTGCCGACAATCTGGCAAAACCGGATTGGCAACATCATCATGATCATTTCCTCGACAGCAATCCGCATGTAAACTGGGAAGAGACGCTGATTCACGGGGAGAAGATTGGACTGGGCACGCGCCAGTATGAGTTGATTCGTGTGAAATGAGTCTTTGCTCCGGCGCAGTGCGTTTTTCTTGATTCTACGTAACGGATGGGATAGAATGTAGAAGTCAGTGCGTAGGTTTGCCATCTGCCGGTGTATTGGGAAAGGGCGTTGACGCCGACGTGACAGCGGCGCTTTCTGGTTGATTTTACGGATACATAACAGGCTTCTGGTGTAAGGAAGCTCAGGGTGGGGGGGAATCGGATGGATGCTAAGATCATAGAGTTGCTCCGGGGTGCAGGGGACGGCTATATCTCCGGCGAGGAAATCGCGCAGCGGTTGGGCGTTTCGCGTACGGCGGTCTGGAAACGCATCCAGATACTCCGTGAGAACGGCTACGATATTGTCAGCCATTCCCGTAGCGGCTACTCTCTCCGGGAGGCGCCGGATCTCTTGCTGCCGCAGGAGATTCAGCCGCTCATCAGAACCCAGCGGATTGGGCGACATATTGTCCACTTTGACATGACGACATCCTCCAATGAGGAGGCCAAGAAGTTGGCGGCCCAAGGCGCGGAGGACGGTACCGTGGTAGTGGCTGAGGAGCAGGGCGCGGGCAAGGGACGTCTTTCACGCGGTTGGTTTTCACCCCGGCAGAAAGGAATTTGGTTTTCAGTGATTTTGCGCCCTGCTTTCCTGCCGCAGGAAGCGCCAAAGTGTACTCTTCTGGCGGCGGTGGCAATTGTCCGGGCAGTACGGGCGTTTGGCGTCGAGGCCGGCATCAAATGGCCCAACGATGTCCTTTACGAAGGCCGGAAGTTTGTCGGTATCCTGACGGAAATGAATGCGGAAATGGAGCGCATCCATTACATCGTCATCGGATCAGGTGTGAACGTGAATCTGCGGCCGTCGGATTTTCCGCCGGAAGTCCGGGATATTGCGACCTCGCTTTCCATCATCAAGGGGGAGCCGTTGCCCCGGGCAAAACTCTTCGCGGCGATTCTCGACGCGATGGAGGAGCTGTATTTTGACGCCATAGAAAACGGTTTTGGGGCAGTCTTTGACGAGTGGCGTCGTTACTCGGTTACGCTGGGGCAGGAGGTCAACGTCATCGGCGTCAACGAGACCTTTGCCGGGACGGCGGTGGATATCGACGAGGACGGGGCGCTCCTCATCGATACCGCATCCGGTCGTCGTCGGGTACTGGCGGGGGATGTTTCCATCCGTCCGCGGAAAAAGTGAGCCGGGAAAGGCATTTAGCTGCTGTCTCTGGGCTCGATGACGGCGGCGTTCATCATTACACCCGCGGGAGCGGGAATGGAGGGGCAACATGCTTTTCGTAGTCGATATCGGCAACAGCAACATTGTTCTCGGCACCTATGAAGGAAAGAAACTCCACTGCCATTGGCGCATTTCTACCGACCGGCAGAAGACCGGTGACGAGTACGGCATGCTCATCAACAACCTGTTCCATTTCCAGGGAATCCGAATGGAAGACATCGACGCCATCATTATTTCGTCGGTGGTGCCGCCACTGGTGGTGCCAATGGTGAAGATGTGCGAGCGTTACTTTCGGCTGCATCCCCTGGTGGTGGGGCCCGGCATCAAGACCGGTATCAAGCTGAAGTATGAAAACCCAAGGGAAATTGGCGCCGATCGTATCGTGAACACGGTCGGAGCCTTCGAGCAGTATGGCGGGCCCCTTATCGTCGTCGATATCGGCACGGCCACGACCTTCGATATCGTGGCGGATAATGGCGATTATCTGGGGGGCGTCATTGCGCCGGGCATCGGTATTTCCTCAGAGGCATTGTTCCAGCGAGCCGCTCAGCTCCCGCGGGTGGCGCTGGTTACGCCGCGTTCAATCATTTGCCGCAATACGATCAACGCCATGCAAGCCGGTGTGATTTTTGGCTTCGTCGGACAGATTGACGAGATTGTCCGCCGCATCAAGGCAGAGATGAAGCAGGAGATGAAGGTCATCGCCACCGGCGGGCTGGCCCAGATGATCTTCAAGGAGTCGAAGACCATCGACAAGGTGGATACATTCCTGACGCTGACCGGACTCAGGGTACTGTATGAGCGGAACCTGCCGGAGACGAAGCAGGCATGAGAATCGGCCGGCTGGATTTCCCGGTTCCTGTTTTTCTCGCGCCGATGGCGGGCGTGACCGATACGCCGTACCGTATTTTGGCACGGGAGATGGGGTGTGCGCTTTGCTTTTCCGAGATGGTTAGCGTTTTGGGCATTCGTTTCCGAAATATTCATACGCTGGAAATGCTTCGGACTGTGCCGGAGGAGCGGCCGTTGGCCTTGCAGCTTTTTGGCGCTTCGCCGGAGCCGGTGGCGGAGGCGGCCGCCTATGTGGAGAGCCTGGGGATGGCGGATATCATCGACTTCAACATGGGCTGTCCGGCGCCGAAAATCGTTAAGGGAGGGGCCGGTTCGGCACTTCTTAAAGAACCGGCGCGGGCGCAGGCAATCCTGGCGGCAATGCGGCGGGCGGTGAAGCTGCCGCTTACGGTAAAGATACGGGCCGGTTGGGACGCGGACCATGTCAATGCGGTGGAAATGGCCCGCCGGGCGGAGGATGCCGGGGTGGACGCCATTGCGGTTCACGGGCGAACGCGGGAGCAGTATTACAGCGGCCGGGCGGATTGGGACATCATTGCCCGGGTTAAGGCTGCGGTACGAATCCCCGTCATTGCCAACGGCGATATCCGCACAACGCAGGATCTCGCCAGGGTGTTCCGGGAGACGGGTTGCGATGGGGTGATGATTGGCCGGGCGGCCCAGGGGAATCCCTGGATATTTCATCGATTCAAGGAATTCCTGGAAAAGGGCACTGAGCCTCCACCGCCTACGATACATGAACGGGGTGCGCTTCTTTTGCGTCATCTCGATATGCTGATTGCTTTTAAAGGGGATTATATCGGATCCCGCGAGATGAGAAAGCACGCTACTTGGTACACCCGGGGGCTGATTGGGGGCGCCGCATTGCGGGAAGCTTTCAACCGGGCGGAATCGAGAGAGGATTTCGCGGCCATCGTGGCGGCGATGGAAAAGCAGACGGTAAACGGATGACAGAAACAAGGAAAGGATAGGGAGGAACGCATGGAAAAAAGGACGGGAAAGAAGAAAGCGGCAGGGAAGGAAACGGCCGGGGCGGCGGAAAAGAAATCGCCCTGGCTTTCTTATACCGCGAAGGAAAAAAAGGAACTGGAAGCACTGTCCGCGGATTATCTGGAGTTTCTTTCGGATTGCAAGACGGAGCGGGAATCCGTGGCAGAATCCATCCGCCGGGCTGAGGCTGCGGGCTATGTGGAACTTTCGCGCCTTGCGGGGAAGCGCCGCCTGCGTCCCGGCGATAAGGTGTATGTTGCCGGCATGAAAAAGACGGTCGTCTTATATCAAATCGGCAAGGGGCCCCTTACGGAGGGGCTGGTAATCCTCGGCGCCCATATTGACAGCTGCCGCCTGGACCTGAAGCAAAAACCACTCTATGAGGACGGTGGCCTGGCACTCCTGGATACACACTATTACGGCGGTATCAAGAAATACCAATGGGTAGCTTTGCCATTGGCCCTTCATGGCGTCGTCGCCAAAAAGGATGGACGCGTCCTTGATATTACGATTGGTGAGGAACCGGGAGATCCGGTCTTTTGCGTTACTGACCTCTTGATTCATTTGGCGCAGGAGCAGATGGAAAAAAAGGCCAACAAAGTCGTCGAGGGCGAAAAGCTCGATGTCCTGGCCGGCTCCCTGCCGCTCGGCGGAGAGGAGAAGGAGGCAGTCAGAAGTGGTGTGCTGATGATTCTGGAGAAGGAATACGGCATCGGGGAAGATGACTTTCTGTCGGCGGAACTTACGCTGGTTCCGGCGGGGCGGGCCCGGGAAATGGGCTTCGACCGGAGCCTGCTCCTGGGCTATGGGCAGGATGACCGTATTTGTGCTTACGCTTCACTGGCGGCAATGCTGGAAGCGAAGCCCACGGCAAAGACGCTTTGCTGCCTGTTGGTGGACAAGGAGGAGATCGGCAGCGTCGGGGCGACCGGGATGCAGTCCCGGTTTTTCGAGAACAGCCTGGCGGAGCTCATGGAGGCTGCGGGTTCCTATAGTGATCTTGCCATGAGGCGCTGTCTTGCCGCTTCGAAGATGCTTTCCTCAGATGTTAGCGCCGCTTTTGACCCGCTTTATGCCAGTGCCTTTGACAAGAAGAACGCCGCCTTCCTTGGCGGTGGACTGGTATTCAATAAGTTTACCGGCGCCCGGGGCAAGTCCGGCAGCAACGACGCCAATGCGGAATATTTGGCGGAACTCCGCGCCATGATGGACAAGCACAAGGTCCGCTTCCAGACAGCGGAATTAGGGCGTGTCGATCAGGGCGGCGGCGGCACCATCGCTTATATCATGTCCCTTTTTGGGATGCAGGTCATCGACTGCGGCGTTGCTGTTGCTTCCATGCACGCGCCCTGGGAGGTCACCAGCAAATTGGATCTCTACGAGGCTGTGAAAGGCTACCGGGCCTTCCTGCACGAGACGTAACCCGGCCTGTTGGCAGAGAAGATTATAGGGCAGTATAGGGCAGTTGCTGAACTGTAAACTTAAATTCCACTTACGAAGCACGGAAATGGACAGTGGAAACTACTATTACAGCCCGGGGAAATTCATAGGTCCAAAGCACGAAAAAATGGGAGGAATATCTGTTACAGGCCGAGTCGGGGACATG
>JAFSWT010000103.1 GCA_017444395.1 Schwartzia sp. (in: firmicutes)
ATGCCTCGACTGGGCCTGGCCTTACTTGCTGACCTATGACATCTACCTGCTGGACGAGATGGCCCCCTGGGACTACGGCGAGCTGTCGGTGCTGAAGCCCGCCTACCTGGAGGGGAACGTGCGGCTCCACGCTTGGGAGAACCTTGGCTCGTGGAAAGCGCGCGTACCGGACTGGATTCTCTGGCGGATGGCCCCGGAGCGCCTGCGGGCCGCCTTCGGCATCGAGCGCGCCGAAATCCTCCGGGTATCGCGCGACCTGCGGGAGCACAAGTACGCCCTGCCGCTGCTGCCGGTCTATTACCTCGAGCGCCGGGACGGCGACCGGATCCTGCGGGTGATGGTGAACGGGCAGACCGGCAAAGCGGCGGCGCTGACCATCGACGGGCGGGGCGCCGAAACCCTGCGCACCCTTCTCCCCGAGGGCTGGCCGCGCCTCTCGCCCGAGCGCACGATTCTCTCGCCGCCGATTCCCGTGCGCTATATCCGGTCGCCGTTCCTGCACCGGCGGTTGGAATTCGGCGACGCGCTGCAATAGGCACGGAGCACGGCGGAGAAAACCGGCGCCCCAGGGTGAGGCGGGTCCCTTTACTTCCCTTTCTTTTGTTGATATAATGAACTTCAACAATGCGGAATCGAGGGCCCGTTTCGTGGACGGACTCCTGTTTCGGTCCATCATCCGCGACAATATAATAATGGGAGGGATTTTCATGTTGCAATACACCTATTACGGCCATGCCTGTTTTCTCTTGAACGACGGCCAGCACAAGGTCCTGGCGGACCCGTTCCTGACCGGCAACCCGATGGCGGCCATCAAGCAGGAGGAAGTGGCCTGTGACTACATCCTCATCTCCCACGCCCACGGCGACCATCTGGGTGATGCCCCGGCCATTGCCAAGCGCACCGGCGCCACCATCATCGCTATTCCCGAGGTCATCGGCGTGTGCGAGGAAGCGGCCCCCGGCATCAAGAGCCACGGCATGAACCTGGGCGGCTCGGTGAAGCTCCCCTTCGGCAAGGTCCGCATGACATTGGCGCTGCACAGCTCCGGCGTGGCCGGCGGCATCGCCTGCGGCTTTGTGATCCAGATGGGCGGGCGCACCGTCTATTTCGCCGGCGACACGGCCCTCTTCCACGACATGAAGCTCATCGGCCGCAAGGACTCCATCGACTACGCCCTGCTGCCCATCGGTGACAACTACACCATGGGCCTCGAGGACGCGGTTCTGGCGGCCCAGTGGCTCAACACCGGTCATGTCATCCCCATCCACTACAACCCCTGGCCGGTCATCGAGCAGGATGTGGAGCGGTACAAGGAAGTGACGGAGGATTCGACCCGGGCCGTCGTCCACATCGTGCAGCCCGGCGAGACCATCGCCCTCGAATGACCGGCGGCCCTCTGATCGCCATTCTCGGTCCTACCGCCGTGGGCAAGACGGCCCTGGCGGTGGCGCTGGCCCAGGCGCTGGACACGGACATCGTCTCCGGCGATTCCATGCTCGTTTACCGCGGCTTTGACATCGGCACCGCCAAGCCGTCGGCGGTGGAGCGGGGCGGCGTCGCCCACGCGCTCATCGACATTTGCGACCCGTCGGAGCCGTTCAGCGTCAGCGATTTCCAGCGCCTGGCAACGGAGCGGATTGCCGCTATCCAGGCGCGCCGACGCATCCCCGTCCTCGCTGGCGGCACCGGGCTCTATGTGAAAGCGCTGCTGGAGGGCTACGTCTTCAGCGAGGCCAAAGAGGACACGGCCTATCGTCGGGAAATGGAGGCGCTGGCCGAAGAAAAGGGCCGGGCCTATGTCCACGACCTGCTGGCGGCAGCCGACCCCGAGGCGGCGGCGCGAATCCCCGAGAGCAATCTGCGCCGGGTCATCCGGGCGCTGGAAGTCTGCCGCGGCGGCCGGGAGACGATATCCCGGGCGAAAGCGGGCGGCCTCGTCTATGACGCGCTGGTCATCGGCCTGCGGCGGGAGCGCCGGAGCCTCTATGAGCGCATCGACAAACGGGTGGACGCGATGATGGCGGCGGGCCTCGTGGATGAAGTGCGGGGGTTGCTGGCCGCCGGTGTCTCGCGCGACGCTCCGGCGATGAAGGGCATCGGCTACAAGGAAATGGCCGCCCATCTCGCCGGCGAGACGACGCTGGACGAGGCGGTGGCCGCCGTCAAGCGGGCGACGCGGCGTTTTGCCAAGCGCCAGTTCACCTGGTACCGTAGCATGCCGTACATCCGCTGGCTGGACGTGGACGGTGTACCGCTGTCCGAATTGCGGGAGAAAGTTTTGCGGGAGGCGGCAGGATTTTTCCCGGAAATGACGAATTAAACAATATATTCATATAACGGGGAGAGGTTCTCATGACAAAAGGCATCAACCTGCAAGACAGCTTTCTCAATCAGGTACGCAAGGAAAACATCGGGGTCACGATCCATCTGGTGAACGGCTTCCAGCTCAAGGGGAACGTGCGCGGCTTCGACAATTTCACCGTGGTGCTGGAGTCGGCGGGCAAGCAGCAGATGGTTTACAAGCACGCCATCTCCACCATCACACCGATGCGTCCGCTGGCCGGTGGCTTCGATTTCGAGAAAGGGGCCGGGAGGAAGGACAGCCAACCGGAACCCCGGGAGGAAGCGAAGGAGTAAAAGAGACGGAAAAAGACCGCCGCGGAGTGTTTGCGGCGGTCTGTCTTTTCGCAGGAGGGACCATATGAGGAAACGAGGGTTTGAAGTGGTCAGCGCCTACGCCGGGCGGGGCGTTGCGCTACCCCGGCGAAAGACCGGGCAGAGCGCCGGCTATGACCTCGCCGCCGCCGAGGCGGTGACAATCCCGCCGCACCGGATGGCGCTGGTGCCCACCGGGCTCAAAGCCTACATGGGGCCGGACGAATATCTGGGGCTGCATGTGCGCTCCGGCTTCGCCATCCGCCATCTGGTGTCCTGCGTCAACGACGAGGGCATCATCGACGCCGACTATTACGGAAACGAGGAAAATGAGGGCCATATTTTCGTGCCCCTGATCAACCACAGCGACGTCCCGGTGGAGATCGCGCCGGGCGAACGTGTCGCCCAGGGCATCTTCTACCGCTATCTGACCGTGGACGGTGACGTCCCCGGCGAAGGCGCGTCCCGCCGGGGCGGCTTCGGCTCCACCGGGGAACGGTAAAAAAGGCAAGCGAAACGAAAACGCCCCGGCGGCAAAGTCCCGTCGGGGCGTTTTGAGCCCCTTCCAAGAGGCTTTGAGTGCCGTTCCTTTGCTTTTTGTCCTTGACGACAGGGTGGGAATGGGCTATAATACAAGTAGAAAAGGGCTTACCGGTAAACGGTTAGCCCCCTGGGATTTCAATCAGAATGACCGCTATCTTCGGGGGAAGGGGCGGTCATTTCTGATTTTTATGGGAAAAACCCATCATATAGCCGAGCGCGAAAACCCCAACCGCAAAACTTGCTACGGCTAAGAAAAGTTCAAGGCTCATAGGCAGCCCTCCTTTCCGTCCCCGTTGGGAATAAACCGCAGAGGATGAACGGAACAGGGGGCATCATCAAACAGCTCCGCATGACAGGCTCTAAGCGGTAAACCGCTAAGAGCCTGTGCACGCCTACCGCTTGGCAAGCGCCTTTTCCAATCGCATTATACCACATATACATCTGTTTGTGAATCCGTGAGGGGAAAGGACCGTAGCGAGTCGGGATGCGTTCTGCCTCACGGCGCCAGCGAAAACCCCGCCGTCGTCCGCACCTTGCCCGCCGTGTCGGCGAACACCGCGTCCGAGGGGAAGGGCAGCGTCTCCAGGAACGGCAGCCCCTTCTCCGGGCCCATGACGAAGAGGGCCGTGGACAGGATATCCGCGATGAGGCCGGCGTCCGGGTTCTCCCCGCTCACCAGGAACGCCACGGCAGCGGTGCCGTTCATCACCGGCCAGCCGGTGAAAGGATCGAGGATGTGGTGGAAGCGGGTGCCGTCCACATCGACGAACTGCTCATAATCTCCCGAATTGGCCAAGGCCGCGTTGGTAAGCGGCAATCGCCCCAGCCGGGCGGGCAACGGCTGGCGGGGATGGCGCAGGGCGATCTGCCAGGACTCGCCGTCCGCCTTTTTTCCCAGGGCATAGACCGAGCTCTCCCCCAGACTGATGAGACCGCTCTTTACCCCGTGGCGGGCGTAAATGCGCCGGACCTCGTCCAGCGCCAGCCCCTTGGCGGCGCCGCCGGGGTCCACCACCATCCCCGGCTCCGAGAGCATCGCCTGGCCGTTTGGCAGCAGCTCCAGTTTCCAGCAGTCCACGCGCGCCTGCGCCCGGGCCACCGCCTCGTTGTCCGGCAGTTCCTTCTTCTCCAGTGCCTCCCGCCAGAGACGGCTCAGCGGCCCGACGGTCACGTCCCAGGCGCCCTCCGTCCGGATGGAGTATTCCTGAGAAACCGCCAGCAGATGATAGACCTCCGGCGACAGCGTCACCGGTTCGATGCCGGCGGCGGCGTTCAGCCGGGCGATGTCGCTGGTGGGCAGGTCCGGGTCCAGCCGGAGTTCCAGCTCCTTCAGCCGGGCCGCGCTCTCCTCCACTGCCGCCTCCGCCCCCGGCCCCTCGGCCATCAGCGACGCTACCGTGTGCATCACCAGCAGCGACCGCGCCGCCGTCCGGGGGGCCTCGCTCCGCCCGCAACCCGTCAGCAGCAGGCAGCAGAGCAGCGGCACGACAAGAAAACGCATGAAAATCACTCTTTTCCGGGAAACAATAATACGCTCCCATTGTACCACAGAAAGGCGGGCTGGGAAAAATAAGTTTGTCCCAACTATATGGCAAGCCAAAAGCGTGTTGCGATCATTTCTGTCATCATCCGGCTATGGCACAAACCCTTGCGCTCCAAAAGGATTGGGTGGTACAATACAAGATAAGGAAGATAGTTCAGGATGGGAACGTCATCGCCGGAAGAATGATTTGTTTGACCAGAGGGAAGGAAAGGCGATATGACAGAGGAAATACGGACAGGGACGGTCGGCGTCGGGAAAGGCGCCGTCAAGGTGTGCCTCGGCTTTCCGGCGAACAAGCCGGTGTTTTCCCCGGAAACCGCAACCAAAGGGCATGACACACACCATGAGAGACATGCCAGGAATATGGGGCTCACCTTGAAGGAATGGAAGCAGGAAGCGGCAGATTTGTTGAACGCAGAACCTGCTCCGGCATATTTAGACTGGTATCAACCAGATATAAAGGTTTTTCGCCGCTATGATTTACGAACAGGACGTTTGGTGAGCGGGACGAATGAAGGAGAGGTCAAAACCTATTTCGATTTGGACAAATCAAAGCGCAGGATATATTTGCCGAAAGAATACCTTGCATTGTCACGAAGGAAGAATTAAAATAACAAGCGAGGAGGGATACGCATGAGGGATCAATATAAAGTTCCTTGCCCTTGCTGTGGCGAGGCAAAGGTGGATGATTTCGAGACTTGTCCCGTTTGCGGATGGTGCAATGATTACGGTAGCAATATGAACCCCGACGAGCGGGATATGCCTAATAATGACCTTTCCTTGAATGAGGCGAGAGCTTATTACCGAAAGACAGGAAAGCCCATCCCGTATGAGGGTACCTACTATAAAGCAGCCAGAGAAATCGAGGAAGCCGTATAGTCATAGCAAAAAACAAAGGGGCTGTCGCATAAGTGCGACAGCCCCTTTCATTATATTCGCATCCCCGCCCGCACCTTTTCCAGCGCCCGCCGCTTCATCGCCGACGCCGCCTGCTGGCTCATGCCGAGGCGCGCTGCCGCCTCCCGCTGCGTCAGATTCTCGCCGAAAAGCAGCCAGAGCAGTTGTTTCGCCCGGGGCGCCAGGCCTTGCAGCCGATCGTCGAAGGCCGCCCGTTCCTCGATCTCGCGGCGTTCACCGCGCGGGTCCGGCAGACTCTCCAGATAGATGCGGCCGGCCTCGCCGCCCTCCTCCCGGGCTGCGGTCCGTTGCTCGCCGCGAACGAGTGCCCGGAGCGCCGCCCGTACCTTTGCTTTGGCGAACCCCGCGAAGGGCACACCCCGCGCCTCGTCGTAGCCCCGCGCCGCCTCCCACAGACCCACCAGCGCCGCCGACTGCGCCTCATCCGCCAGCCGTCCGTAGCGGCGCGCCCGGGCCAGCAGCCCTTCGTAGCGTCGGAAAAGCTCCTCTGCCGCCGCTGCCTCGCCCAACTGTACGCGAACCGCCAGTGCCTCATCAGAAAGAGTGGCATATTCTTTTTTCAATTTTCCTCACCCTGTGGTGAGGAACCGGTTCCTCTGAAATTCGCGCGTGCCTATACCTTATCGCTGTTCGTCGTCGGCGGCAAAAGCCCGGCAAAGGCTCACTCGTCCTTTTTGATTGACGGCGGGAGGAAAACTTCATATAATGAAGAGCATGAAAAAAGGGCGGCCCTGTTTTGCCGCCCGCTGCCTTATACTGACAGAAAGAAGGACGCCTCCATGAGCGAACCGGAAAATAAAGCCATCATCCAGGAAAACCCCGCCGCCCTCACCGCCGAGGGCAACAAAGTCTATCAGTGGGGCACCTCCACCGTCATCTCCGGCGGCGGCCCCATCGCCGGCGAGACCGCCGTCCCCGGCCTCTTCATCGACTTCAACCTCGGCGCCCGCATTCAGGTCCCCGAGGGCAACTGGCGCGTCCGCCTCATCGACACCCTGACCGGCATGGCCCTCCACGACGTCCGGCTCAGCGAAGGCGGCTCTGTCCGCAGCGACCGCCGCTACTACATCCCCTGGCGCGTCGAAGCCTACCGCGACGATGAACTCGTCTTCCAGTACGGCCTCAACCTGCAGGGGCAGGAAGTCTATATCCAGAGCACATCAAAGGCCATCGGCGACACCATCGCCTGGCTCCCCTACGCCCAGGCGTTCAAAGAGCACTACCAGTGCACCGTCCACCTCGCCATCAACCCGGAAATCGCCGACATGGCCCGGCGCGACTACCCGGACATCCATTTCTGCACCCCGGACACCCGTCCCCGGACGCTGGCCTCCTACTTCCTCGGCTGCTTCTTCCCCGCCGACGACCGCGCCGGCCAGCCCGAGAACTGGCGCCACCTCGGCCTGCAAAAGAACATCGCCGCCATCCTCGGCCTACCGAAGACCGAGATTCGTACCCATCTTACGCCCGAGACCGAAAGCCCCATCAAGGAGCCCTATGTCTGCATCGCCGCCCAGGCCTCCGGCCAGGCCAAGTACTGGAACAACCCCACCGGCTGGATGGACCTCGTTCAGTTCCTCCGGGACATCGGCTATCGCGTCCTCTGCATCGACCGTGACCGCGTCTATGGCGGCGGTTCCTTCCATCGGAACTACATCCCTTACGGCGCCGAGGACTTCACCGGCGCCCTGCCGCTGCGGGACCGCCTGACATTGCTGGCCGGGGCCGACTTCTTCGTCGGCGTCTCCAGCGGCCTCTCGTGGCTCGCCTGGGCCGCCGGCATCCCCGTCGTCATGATCTCCGGCGTCACCCCGCCCCACAACGAGTTCGACACCCCCTACCGCGTCATCAACTACAACGTCTGCAACAGCTGCTGGTGCGACGACCGCTACGAGTTTAACGCCGACCTCTTCGAGTGGTGCCCCCGCCACGCCGACAACCCGGCACGCATGTTTGAATGCAGCCGGGCCATCAACTCCTACCAGGTCATCCAGACCGTCCGCCGCCTGATGGATGACCATCATCTCGACCCGAAACGGGCCGCAACGCAGGAATGACAGGCGTGACCACGACCACAGGGCCCTTCCGCCTTGTTGGTACAACGATTTCCGGTTTTGATGAAAAAAGGAAAAATCCCTCTTGCGCGGCGGGAAAAAATAGTGTAATATAAGAGCCAGACAGTATTTGATTTCCCTGAGTGGTAATTTCTTACTGGACACAACCTCCGCCGGCCCCCCAAGCGAATCGCCCGCTTGGGGGGTTTTGCATTGAAAACTTAGTGAATCGAGCCCGTCAGGGCGAAGATGAACTTAGTTTTCAAGCATGCGCAGCGCAC
>JAFSWT010000104.1 GCA_017444395.1 Schwartzia sp. (in: firmicutes)
CGCCGAGGGAGATTTGGGAATTAGAAACAGAATAGTTGTCGCCCCCGATGCTCACCGCATTCGCCGCGTCATTGCCGGTTATGGTGTCGTCTTGTATGATGGTTCCTCCGAAGGCGATACGGTTGAACTCCCTTGAGTCAACAGATAGCGGGAGCATTATC
Organism: Schwartzia sp. (in: firmicutes); assembly: GCA_017444395.1. Taxonomy (GTDB): domain Bacteria; phylum Bacillota; class Negativicutes; order Selenomonadales; family Selenomonadaceae; genus RGIG3544. The sequence goes on from JAFSWT010000104.1 coordinate 162, forward strand.
GTTTCACCAGCACGCGGGTCCTTATTATACGCGTATTCTATATCGCCGATTGGTATGGTTTCCCAGTCTGGCCTCATTTCACGCCTCCCCTTTCCGGCTCATCGCCCTGCCTTTTTCTGCCACGATGGTTGCCGCCGCTGTTCCCACTCGGAAAAACGGCACGCCAAAAAGAGGACGGGCCACGCCCCTCCCCGGGGAAAGAGATATGATGTTTTCCCGCACCGGTACGCGCTTACGGGACAGTGTCCCCCCGTGGACATCCAGCCTCAACATACCCGGTCCTCCCTTTCGCATCCTCCCCGCCCACCGGCGGGAATGGCCCATACGGTATCCACAATTTTCCAATGATAATTGTACACGAAAACCCATCATTGCACAAGAAAATAGTGTGAAAAGTCGGAAAACGAAAGGCGCGGCTTGCCGCCCTCTCCGGGAGCGCAGTATGACAGCTTACGTAAAGCGTCACGCGGTGGCCGTGCCCGTGCTATTTCACGGGCACGTCTCGTCTCTTCCGGAGGCGACTGGGGCAAAAACGCGCCATTTTGGCAGAGCCCCCATCCACGGCATGACGAAAAGGCAGACAGATCATGGCTTCATCGCCATCTCCGAGAGCGCGGTCAAAAAATCGAATTCAAAAATTTTGAATCCAAAATTTTAACGGGGCGTAGTTTCGATGGCCGCCGACCCAGGAAAAACAAGGAGAGAAGCATCGCCTCTCCCCCGGCACAAAACCAAAATCGAAAAACTGCCAGGCGCCATGTCAATGAATTCGTTGCGTTTCCGACCAACGTGAACCGTCGCGGCGGAGCGCCTTACTGAGCCCTCCCCATTGGGGAGGAGGGCTTGGTCGAGCCTCCCTCTGGAGGGCCGCCGCGCCTGCACGGCCCCGGGGGACCTCGTCCGGGCAAATAAAATCGCCTCCCGTCGGAAGGGATTCCGGGGGAGGCGGTTATTTCATTTCCAGTTTCGTGAGGGTGACCGTCATCTCGTCCCGGTAGCAGGACAGGCCCTCGCCGCCGAAGCGCAGGCGGCGGACGCGGCGCCGGGGGCGGCCGTCCATGATGGCGCGGAAATCGTCGTCGGTGACGGGCAGGGCGTCAATGATGACGCCGTTTTCCCAGACCTCGAAGAAGACGCGCCGGGTCACGGTTTCGCCGGTATCGTATTCCACGGTCAGGGTGATTTCGGGAATCTTGTAGAAGATCTGGGCCAGTCGCCCCTTGAGATTGCGGCGGGCGTCCACGGTCATCAGGAGGCGCTGACCGTCCTCTGTCCGGGGCAGGACAATGTCCTCGTCCCGCCGGGCCTGCCAGGAGGCGGCGGGGTTCCAGCGGGGCGTCCGGTCGGCACCGCGGCGCAGCAGGAAGTTGTGGCCGTCGTAGCCGGTGATTTCGTAGTGGAACAGGATGACCTGCCAGAGGGCGGGGCAGTTGATCAGCGGGTATTGGTTATCGACGGCGTCCAGGGCCAGTACCACGAAGTCCGGCGCCTTTTCTCCCCGCAGGAAGGCGGCGTTGTAGCGGTCGAGCCAGGGGGTGGAGGAGTTGATGGGGAAGATTGGCAGCGGACGGAAGGAGAAATCGTCTTCCTGCCGGTAGTAGGCGACTTCCCAGGGATAGACGGTCATGGTACCGCCTTTCATGGCGGCGCGGAATTCATCGGTGAGGAAGAAGGTGCGCTGGTCGCGGATTTCGTCGATATGACGGAACTGATAAGGCAGGGCGCGGGCGAGGCGGGCCTTGTCGATGAAGGGGCGCAGGACGTTCCAGGAGCCGGGATAGACGGTGCGGTGCATGGGCCAAAGGACGGCCACGGAGAAAAGCGCCGCCGCCAGCGTCAGTGACAGGCGCGTCCAGGGCAGGTCCTCGAGGGAGGTTTCGGTGAACAGCAGATAGATGGCGGCGAAGAGGAACAGGACGGGGCCGGCGAACAGGATATGGCCGTAATCGCCGCGGACGAAGCTGTGCTTCAGCAGGACGAAGACGGGGCCGGAAAAGAGCAGGGCGTAGATGAGGTTTTCCCGCGACCGCCGGGCGAGGTACCAGATGCCGGCGAGAAGGAGCAGGAGCAGTCCCCAGATGTAGCGCAGGTAAAAGGTGTCGGTGACGGGGAGGCTCATGTTGTAGTTGTAGCCGGAGGAGATGTTCATCGCCGCGTAGGCGTAACGGGCCATGTCCTCCAGACTGGGGTGGTAGAGAAGGTAAGCGGCGGCAAAGCCCAGAGGCAGGCCCAGGACGACGGCGGCGGCGATTTTCCGGGCGTCGGGCCGCCGCTGCAGGAAAGCGGCCAGGACGAAGAGGACGGCGCTGATGACGTTCAGGATGCCGGTGCTGAACTTGACGAAGAAGAAGAAAACCACGAGGCCCAGGGCCGCCCGGAAGAGCCAGGAGAGGCGCTTTTCCCGCAGGGTGGCGGCGAAGAGGAACAGGACGGTGCCGGTGATCCAGTATTCGGGGTCATAGACGCCCACAAGCTCGGCGGTGCCGATGAGCAGCGCCGCGGCGAGGATGTTTGCCCAGCGGCCGTTCACGGCGGCGAAGCGGGGGGAGAACAGCACATACGCGCTGCTGCCCAGCGTCAGGGCGCAGAGGGCACCGAGGACGAGCCAGCTCCAAAAGACGTTGTCGCCGATGGGCTGGGGCAGGAAGAGGTAGCCCAGGGGGCCGTAGTTGAACAGCAGATCGCGGCCGAAGACGAGGCCGCTGCCGGGTATCAGGTTCAGCTCGTACTGCCAGGAGGGATCGAGGCCGTTCCGGGTGGGATGGATGGCAAAGGGGAAGAACAGGGCCGCCTGCGCCAGGAGCAGCAGCAGCTTGGAAAACAAGAGCTTTTTGTCCATGCGGGGGGCTCCTTTCGTAAGTGGTATCAATGGCCAAGGAGAGCGTGCAGGCCCCGGTGAATGGCCCAGGCCAGGCAGCTCAAAAGGGTGAAGAAGGAGATGGCGTCGGCGACGAAGAACAGCGGCGTTTCCCGGTAACCGGCGGTGACGGCGCTGTCGCCCGCCGGCAGTGTCAGCGTCGCCAGATGGTTCTCCCCCGCCGTCAGCGGCAGGTCGCGGCCGATGTTGTCCCGGGCGGTGAGGTTCGGGTAGAGGACGAAGGGCAGCTCGGCACTCTCGTCCCGCTCGGCATGGTAGCGGAAAGAGAGGCGAGCGCTGTCCTTTTCTATCAGGGAAACCGTTGCCCGGGTGCGGATGTCGCCGCCGCGGGCGCGCAGGGCGTCCACGTCGGCGTCCCGGTAAAGGTAATCGATGTTGGAGCCGGTCCAGGCGCTCTGCCAGGGGGAAAAAGCCAGACGGTGGCCGGGGGCGAGGTCACTGGTGAGAACGAAGCCATTGATGTGCAGGCCGCAGAGGAAAAGGGCAGCGACGCCGGTCTGCCACGCGTTCCAACCCATGCGCTCGGTGAAACGGCAGCAGCCGTAGCCGGCGGCCAGAGCCAGGGCGGTGACACCGAGAATCAGGAAGCGGTAGGGGAACTGGATGAATTTGATTTTCGGCCAAGCCGCGACGATGGCCGGCCAGGGGAACAAATCGGTGGCCAGCAGCAGCGCCAGAACGCCCAGCAACAGCGCGCCGGCAGCCCGCAGGGCTTTCTTGTCCCGGTCGATGACTATATAGAGCAGCGCTCCCAGCAGGAAGATTGCGGCGCCGGGGCTCCAGCGCAGCAGGATATCCTTCAGCAGGGGGAGTGGCCAGCCGCTTTGCAGGAAGACGTCGAAGGTTTCCTTGATTTTCACCGGGACAGTCCGGTAAAAGACGAGGAAGGGAACGTAGAACCAGAGGTTGAGCAGCAGCGGGATTCCGGCCAGGCCGAGGACAGCGTGCCGGACGGCCGGCTGCCGCAGGCGATAGATTTGCAGGATCAGGACGGCGGCGGCAAAGACGGCCAACAGGCAGAGGCTCAGGATATGGGACTGGGCGACGCCGGTGATGGCGAAAACGCCGGCGGCCAGCTCGCCCCCGGTCAGGCCCTCGCGGAAAGCCTGCCAGATTGCCGCCATCGCCAGCGGCAGGAAGGCCAGCGCCGCCGTCTCCCCCAGGTCAAAGCGGATGTAGGCGTTGATGGGGAAGTAAAAGAGCGAGAGGTACATGACGGCGCCGGTGAAGGCGAGGCGCGGCGGCTGGCCGAGCAAACGGAAGGCGGACCAGGCGCAAAGGGCCGCCGTGAGGAACATGGCGATGACGCAGAGGTTTGTCACCGCTGTCAGCGGGGCACCGATGGCGCGGAGCAGCGCCGGGGGCCAGAGGCCCAGCGAGGGGTAGAAGGCGCCGGTGGGGACGCCCCAGGGCGTGGGCTCGCCGGCGTAGACGCGCGGCGGGAATACGCCGTCGGAAAAGCTCCGGGCGAGGTTTTCCAGCCGCGTCAGATGGAACAGATAGTCGTCACCGGCGATGGCCGTACCCGAATAAAGGGCATAAAAAAGCGGCGCGCTCATGATCAGGGCGCACCCGAGAAGAAATACCAGCCAGGACAGAGAGGATTCGTCGTTATCGGTTCGCTTCATGTTTCTTGCCGCCGTCCTTATTCTTTTTCGTACAGGGACAGGACCGCCGCCTCGCAGCGCGGCCAGTCCCGCTCGTCCGCCGTTCGCAGCCCGCCCGCAAGGAGCGTTTGCCGGAGTTCCCCGTCCCGGACGATGCTTTCAATGGCCTGTACCGCCGTGTCGAGGTCCGCCGGGTCGTAGAACAGGCAGTTTTCGCCGTCCCGCAGGTATTCCCGGTTCCCCTCGTTTTCCCGCACCACCACCGCGCCGCCGGTGGCCATCATTTCCAGCGGCGGATAGGAAAAGCTCTCGAGGATGCTGGTCTTGAGCAGGATATGGCACTGGCGGTAAATGTCCGGCATCTCGGCGTAGGGGACCTTGTGGCGGAATTCGTCCACCCGGTACCAGTCCCTGGCTTTGCCGTTGTAAGAGACATACCATATCTCATAACGCGCCGGCGGCAGCAGCGCCGCGATGCGGAAACTCTCGTCCACGTTCTTGTATTCCGATTCACTGTCGCCTTCTATGAGAACACGGATTTTCCCGCTCCAATCGCGTTCTGCCGGGGCGAAGCGCTCTCTTTCCAGGCCGTTCGGCGCGTAGCGGGCCGTCTGGCCGAAGCTGTCTTTAAGCCAGCGCTGGCACCAGCGGGAAATCGTCACGTAGCGGATATCGGGCCGGCAGTAAGTGCTGTTGGCCATCAGGCGCAGCACGGTGTCAATCTCGTAAAAGCCGGTCTCGAAATTCTGCACCAGGTACAGCTTTTCCTGTACCTGCCACTGGAGAAAGGCATCTACGGTGAACCACATGGTGGCGATGCCGAGGTCGAAGCGCGTTTCCACCCGCAGGCTTTTCCGGTTGCGCAGCGCCATGGTCTGGAAGCCATCGGAAAGGATGTCCTCCGGGGCTTTGGGGCGGGTGTCGAGATTGATGGCGGTCACGTCGTAGCCGTGGCGCCGCAGGATGTCGGCGTGGCGCAGCGCCACCAGCACGCCGCCGCTGATGTCGAAGGAGGGGAAGAACATGGCCGCGTTGGGCCGCAGGTGGCGGCGGATGAAGTCGCAAAGCGGCTTGCCGGTGGTAATCAGCAGGCAGCGGGCCGAGACGTCCTCGTAGGCGGCCCGGGCCAGGGCATCGCGGCGCTCCGGGCTCTCGATGAGCGAGATCAGGGCGGTTTCCCAGTCCGCTTCCGTCCGGCAGAGCAGGCCGGTTTCGCCGTCCGCCATCATCCGGCGGAAAGCGCCGATGTCGCTGGCGACGGTGGGCACGCGGACCAGCGCCGCCTCCACCCATTTGTTTTCCGATTTCGCTTCGTTGAAGACGTTGTCGAGCAGCGGCACCAGATTGATATCGGCCTGGGCGATGAGGTCCGGCAGTTTCTGCCAGTCCACGAAGGGTTTGACGATGATCCGGCTCCGGTAGGGAACCAGCGCCGCCGGCAAATCCAACTCGCCGACAATCATCAGGCGCAGCTGGGCATACCGTTCCAGCAGGCGGCAGATGACCGGCAGGATCATGGCGAAATCGTCGTTATGGGTGATGCTGCCGCTGAAATAGCCGAGAATCACCTGCCCCTTGTCCTTGCGGCCCTGCCAGGCGGCCCAGGCGGCCTCCGAAAGGCGCACCATCGTTTCCGAGGCGGTGTTGCGGTTGATGAAGACCTCGGACATATAATGCCCCAGCTCCCGGGCCAGGCCCTCGGTGGTGGTGATGACGGCTTCGGCGTGAACCATGGTGTCGTGGTAGCCCTTGACGCCGGCGTCGTAGCCGGCCTTTTCCGCCGCCGGCATCTGGCGGACGTAGGGGATGAGGTCGGTGTATTTCGTGTCGATGACGAGGTCGTCGATGTCAAACAGGACGGCCTTGTTGAAGTAGCGGGCGAGACCGATGACCTGCTCCACCACCGGCGTGAAGGGACAGCGGTAGAACAGGACGCCGCGGCAGTAGCGCAGCATATCGGAGGTCAGGTCCTCGTACCAGACCTCGGCGGAGCTCAGCCCAAAGGCCATCATCTGCAGCCGCTGGTGCTGGACGCGGTAGCGCTGGGGATGCGGCAGGTTGCAGCCGTTGACGAACAGGATATCGACGTAAAGCTGCTCGCCTTTCAGGGCGTCGAGGTGCCGCTTCGTATAGGCGACGGATTTTTTCAGGAAGACGCCGACCCCGTCATGGCGCAGGGTCGTCAGCGCTTTATGCAGTAAAGAGGGCATCCTCAGTCCTCCGTTTCGTCGCGCCAGGATGGCTGGCAGTATGGGTCATGGCCGGCGTCCGGCCACTGGTGTCGCAGCCGTTCGTAGTCGGCAGTCGCACCGGCCGGGGCGTCCTCTGCCGGCGACAGGAACTCCATGACGGCAAAGGGCGTGTAGATATGGCGGCGTCCCAGCGCGGTAAGCCGCAGGCAGAGGTCCACGTCGCCCAGATGGCGGCGGTAGCCCTCGTCAAAGCCGCCGACGGCCGTGAAATCCGATTTCTTCAGCAGAAGCATCTGCTCCGGCTGGGCGGTCACGTTGCGGGCCAGAAGCTCCCGCGCCGCTTCGCCCAGGCGGTGGACGCTGTGACCGTCGAATTCCCGGACGACAGCGCCGGGGCGTAAGCAGTAATTCGTGGCGAAGATTTTCTGACCACCGGGACAGAGCAGCTTGCCGCCGACGGCGCCGACGGCCGGCTGCTGCGCGAACATCAGCAATTCGGTGAGCCAGCCGCTGTTCAGCGGCGTCAGCCGCGGGTCCAGGAACAGCAGATAGTCTCCGGCGGCTTCGCGGGCGGCCCGGTTCCGAAAGGCGCCGGGGGATTCCCCGGCCTTTGCCGGCAGAAACCGCACGCCTTCAGGCGCTTTTGACGGGGAGGAGGGACCCGGCAACAGGAATTCCAGCGCCGGATGGGCGGTCTTTTCCCGCAGCGCGGAGACCGCCGCCAGCAGGTCAACGTCCGTGTCCGGCACGTAAAGGATGACGGAGACTTTGGCGCCGGGCGGTACGTCGTAATGAACCCGGTAGCCGCAGTCCTGCGTGACTTCCCCTGTCAGGCCGCGCCGGGCCAGATGTTCCTGCACCGCCAGCCGCCCTGCCGCCTGGCATTGCTCCAGATGGCGCTTGGACATGGACTGGCTGAACTGCCGCCAGTGATAAAGCACTTTCGGCACATGGGCCACCTTATCGGTGACGTCCCATATCCGCAGCGTCAGCTCATGGTCCTGGGAGCCGTCAAAGCGGGAATCCAGACAACCGGCTTTGTCCAGCACCGGCCGGGACACCGCCATCAGATGACAGACGAAATTGCAGGAGCGCAGCGTTTCCGGCGAATAGTCCGGCTTGCGATGGGGCTCGTAATAAACGGCAGTATCGCCGCGCAGCTTGTCCTCATCGGTATAGACGCACTCGGCTCCCGTGGCGTTGATGGCCCAGACGATTTCGTAGAGGGCGTCGGGTTCCCAGAGGTCGTCGTGGTCGGAAAAGACCACATAATCGCCGCGGGCGGCCGCGATGCCCCGGTTCGTGTTGCCGGAAATCCCTTCGTTGGCTGGCAGCCATTCGATATGCAGGCGGTTGTCGGTTTGAGCGAGGGATTGCAGACAGGAGCGCGTCGCCGGCTCCGGGCTGGCGCCGTCGGCGAGGATCAGTTCCCATTTCCCGTATGTCTGGGCCTGAATGGATTGCACCAGCGCCGTAAGATAGGGGGGCTTGGTGTTATAGACCGGCACCACGATGCTGAACAGCGGTTCCTGCGGGAAACGGGCGGCCCGCTGCTTCGCCCGTTCGGCTTCCGAAGGCCGCCGGGCGGCAAGCCAGGCGCTATAGGCAGGCGCTTCAGCCAACTGCTCATGCTCGTAAAGATTGCCGCTGCCGGTGCCGCGGAGTTTGTGCCAGATTTTTTCCATCAGATAGGAAAAACCGCCTTGCCGGTAAGCCTCACGGCACTTGTCCCAAATGTTCACGTCATATCCCTGCCAAAAGAAATCTCATTTCCCGCCGCACTTTTGCCGCAGCCAGCGGAGCGGTTCGGTAACGCGCCAGCTCAGCGAGTGGAAAACCCGCTGCAGATGGTCTTCCAGACCGGTGATTTTCTGCGCCTGATCCCGGAAAACATTGAGGATATCCCGCTGGCTGAAATACCAGAGGTTGCCCGCAAGCTCCAGTACGCAGGGGCCGGCCGGTCCCTGCGCCGGGGCGTAGAAGAGGATTTCCCCGGCATCGGAAAAATAGAAGTCATCGAGGCGGGCAACGTCGGTGGAAAAGGCCAGCGCTTCGCCGGCGATGGTTCCCTGCGGCTGGCTGGCGCCGTGGGCCCAACCCTGCTCCGGGATGAACCAGATGCCCTGCCAGGGCCGCGCCGCCGTGAGCTCGAACCGGACGGCATAGCTGCCGTCGTGGCGCACATATTGCGTTATTTCCTGCCCGTTTTCCCGGTGAAAACCGTCGCCGTAGTCCAACACCGCCGTCATGCGGGCGAAATGCATGGACGGCTTCAGGCCGAAGCAGTCCACCCGGCCGGTGTCCCGGGTGAAACAGCGCTCGTCGTAGCCGAATCGTTCCCGGAGAATCGCCGCCGTTGCGGAATCGTTCAAGAGCTGCTCCAGCCGCCGCAACCCGTAGAGCCGGAACGCCGGCGACGGCGCGTCCAGAGCGGCCCGGGCCAGAGCAAAGGAAATGTCCTCATCGAAAACGGAATCCGCGTATTCCGGAAAGGTTTCCCGGAAAAGGGCCGGCGAAAGCCGGGCGTAAACCTCAATGAGCCGTCCCATCTCATAGGCCAGGCGCAGTTGATTCTCGGCCGTTTCCGCGCTGGCATTGAGACCGTTCTGACGGCGCAGGCGGAAGCGCACCAACGCCTCGGGGACGATATGGAGCTTTTCGCCGCCGGCCAGCAGCTTTGTCCACATGAGCTGGTCGGGGAGCTGCAACAAACCCTTGTCGTCAAACAGGCCGTAGCGGTCATAGAGTGTCCGCCGAATCAGCAGGCTGGGATGGCAGAAGCAGTTACCCTCGTCAAAGAGTTTCCGGAGCCATTCGGCCGGGGAACGGTTCGGCTGGCGGAACCGCTCCTGATAGTAGTCGTTCGTCGTCCAGACGTAAGGCTGCCCGTTCTCGTCGATGAATTTCACCCAGGTGAAGGAAAAGCCGTACCCGGGATGGGCGTCGAGGAACGCGACCTGCTTTTCCAGTTTGTCCGGCTCCCAGACATCATCGGAATGCTGAACGGCGATGTAGTCTCCCGTTGCCTCGGCCACCATCTGGCGATAACGCGCGCTGGCGCCTCCGTTCGTCTCAAACAGGAAAGGCCGGATGCGCCGGTCGTCAAGGGAACGGATGACAGAGGCGCTGTCATCCGCCGAACCGTCATCGAACAGCAGGACCTCGAAATCGGGAAAGGTCTGCGCGAGAACGCTTTCCACGGATTCCCGCAGCCAGGCTGCGTGATTGAAGGAGGATAAGATAACGCTGACGCGGGGCATAGGGGCCACTCTCCTGTTTGAATGCCGTTATATGTCAATGAAATGACGCAACTGACGCCGGAGCCAATAGAGGAACGGCCAATAGCGATGGGGCACATAGCGCTTGACCAGCGCCTTGAGGACGGCCTGGCGGGGTACCGAAGCCGCCAGGCATTGCCAGTTTTCCAGATCCTGGGCCGCGAAACCGGTCGTCATCATCCAGCCGGTATAATAGCCCTCCGCCTGGGCGGCGAAGGGGAAGATGCGTTCCAGCGCGTGGCTGACGGTGCCGTCTTTGGGCATCGGCTCCGCCGGGAAATCCTCAGGCTGCCACTCTCTTTCCCAGAGGCGCCGCAAGGCCCGGGAACGGCACCAGAAAAAGCTCCCCAGGGCCAGCGGCGGCGCCTGGGAGGAAATCAGGGACGGGTCGATGGCCAGTGACTTCGCCAGTTTCAGGGTTTCGGCGTAGCAGAGATTCGTCCAGAAATCCCCGGCGAGTTTGCGGTATTCGCCGTGATGCGGCGCCGGCGGAACCAAAAGGCCCAGGAACGGCTCCCCGGCAAAGGTCCGCAGGACGTTCCCGATGTAGGCGGGACTGGCCAGCGTGTTTTCCCACAGGAGGCGGGAAAAGGCTTCGCCGGTCGTCAGCGGCTGCCCGGCCCGCAGCGATTTCTTGTCATGGCAAAA
>JAFSWT010000105.1 GCA_017444395.1 Schwartzia sp. (in: firmicutes)
ATCCGAGGCAGGAGGTGTTCAACAAATTCCTGAGGAGCATCTCACAGAGCATAACAAAAAAACAGCCATAACAAAAGCGCGCAAACCTTGCTGTCACTGATGACAAGCACTTTGCGCGCTTTTCAAACTGTAAAACTCGGGTCGGTCGTAGGTTCGAGTCCTACTCAAGGAGCCACTGATAATCAACGGGCTTTCGCCGGCACAGTCGCGGGCGAAAGCCTTTTTCATTGTTCCGGCCACCCCCTTTTCCGGGAAAACCGGTGGGGATTTTTCTCCGCCTTCCTTTGCTTTGGCGGAGGATTGATGATATAATAGGATGGCCGGGAAATGACAAGACCGGGAAAAAACCAAAGGGGGAAGCGACTATGCAGCGACGTCTCAGGCTGATTTGGCTGACGCTCCTGCTGTGTCTCATCGTGGCGGGCACAGCGCAGGCGGCAGCGGAAAACTGGACATGGATTGCATCCGACCAAAAATACGGGAAATTCTACGCGCCGGGGCATGTGAAGGTGGAATCCGCCATCAACGGTGTGGCCACCCGCATCTCGGCCTGGACGAAGACGGTGTATTCTTTCGGCGGCGCTCAGGAAACCATCGCCAACTACGGCATTGAGGCCAGCATTCCGGACCCGCGCCAGCTCGCTTACAGCCTGGCGTTGGTGGAGGTCCATCCCCAGACCCGGGAAATCGAGTACATCCAGGAGAACTTCTACAACCCGGACAATAAGGTCATCTGGTCGAAGGTGTACGAGACACCGCGGACCGTGAAGGAAATCAACAGCCAGTCCTTCGATGAGGACTTCTATGTGGTCATCGTCGATGCCGTTTTCCATCACGGCGAACGCGACCGCCAGCAGGCCCCGGACCGTTGGATTACCCTCTGGCAGGCTACGCTGCCCGACGGCTCGGCGGTCAACTCCATGGCCGATACCACGACGATGCGGCTGACGGCGGATAATCTCGTCTTCTGGGAATGGCTGGAGACGAAGGACAAGGCCGGCAACGTCATCGAGGTCAAGTTCATGAAGAAGGCGCTGAATGCCGCCCAGGGCTCGGAGAAAATCATCCGGGGCAACGACTGGACGGGGGCGGGGGGCTGGCAGGACATGGCTCCGTCGCTGGACGGCCGCTATACCGTGATTCCGGCGGGCAGCCCGGCGGAAAAGGGCCTGATTCGCCTCCGGGCCTTCATCAAGGGCTACCAGTTCTGGCTGAACCGCTATCGGACGGACAGTCCCAGCGGACGGGGTACGGCGAAAAATGACTCGTCCAAAAACACGGCCCCGCAAAAATGACGATATGAATGGCGCAAGCGGCCCGGCATTCTCCCGCCGGGCCGCTTTTTCCGAGCGATAAGGAGCGTTTCTCTATGCCAATCAAGATCCCGAATAACCTCCCGGCGGCCCAGGTCCTGGAGCGGGAAAACATCTTCTTCATGGACGCGAACCGGGCCTACGGACAGGATATCCGCCCGCTGCGCCTCTGCGTGCTGAACCTGATGCCGATCAAGTCGGTGACGGAGACGCAGCTCTTGCGCCTGCTGGGCAATACGCCGCTGCAGGTGGAGGTGGACTTCATCTACACTGAGTCCTATCTGCCCCAGCATACCTCGATGGACTACCTGACCGAGTTCTACGGCACTTTTGCCGAGGTCAGGAACCGCAAGTACGACGGTTTCCTGATGACCGGCGCCCCGGTGGAGCAGATGCCCTTCGAGGCCGTCGCCTATTGGGAGGAAGTCGCGGAAATCATGGAATGGAGCCGCACCCACGCCTTTTCCTCCTTCCATATCTGCTGGGGTGCCCAGGCGGCCCTTTACTACCATTACGGCATCCCGAAATACCCGGTGGACGCCAAGATTTTCGGTGTCTTCCGCCACCATCTCTGCGTTGAGCACGAAAAGCTCTTCCGCGGCTTTGACGACGAATTCTATGTACCCCACTCCCGCCATACCGAAATCCGGCGCGCCGACATCGAGCGGGTGCCGGAGCTCACCATCCTGGCCGAGGCCGACGCGCCGGCCGGCGTCTATTGCGTGGCCAACCTGAAGGAAAACGAGTTCTTCATCACCGGCCACGCCGAGTACGACCCGATGACCCTCAAGGGCGAATACGACCGGGACAAGGCAGCGGGCCTCGACATCGCCGTCCCCTGCCACTACTACCCCGACGACGATCCCGGCCGGCCGCCCGTCGTGCGCTGGCGCTCCGTTGCCAACCTCCTTTTCGCCAACTGGCTGAACTACTACGTATATCAGGAAACCCCCTACGAACTGGACCGCATCGACAAGGGACACGATCGCTGACCATCGCTTTCAGCGGGCTTTCACGCGGCGCGGGTATGATAGTCGTGTCAGTCTTGTCAGTCATGGAACGATTTGGAGGGAATCCCGCATGAAATCCTGGAAAAAATGTCTGCTGGCCGCCACGGCCGTCCTCGGCTTCGCGGTCCCGGCCTATGCCTATACACCGCCGACGGTTCCGCCCGAAATCTTTGAATGGGTGCAGTCGTCGCCCCGCATGAATTACTTTTTCAACAAGCAGATGATCCACTACGGCGTGACCAAAGACGGCGTCATTGATCTCAACATCCTGGTGGTGCCGGTGCTCAAAACCTACGACGCCATCCAGATCGAGGACGTCGTGCAGAAGCGCCGCTGGCGCATGCTGTCGGTGGAGGAATACGCTGAGCTCGCCGGCGAGGCGAACTATATCCGCATCGACCTCGCCAAACGGCAGGTCATCATCGACAAAGTGGAAATGCTCGACTACCATTTCAGCACCATCGAACAGACGACGCCCGGCCAGGTAGTCGAACTGGCCTCCCTCTCTCCCAAGAGCCGCGACGCCATTTTCTATCAGGGCATCATCGACTACTGCGCCAAGAACCGTCCTGACATCGTCAAGCTGACGAAGGGCACGCTGTCCAAGGAAGACCAGAAGCTCATCGAGAAGGAGCAGAAGGAGATGGAAAAGGCCCGGCATGAGGAAGAAAAGCGCCTCGAAAAGGAACGCCGGGAAAAGGAGAAGCAGGAGGAAAAGGCGCGCAAGGAGAAGGAAAAGCAGCTCGAGAAGGAATGCAAGGAGAAAGAGCGCCGGGAAAAGGAACAGCGAGAGAAGGAGCAGGAAGAGAAGGCCCGGGCGAAGGAAAGCGCCGCCTCAAATGCCGGAGCCTGACGCGCCCGGAAGAAATGCCTTTTCTTTATTCTCGCGGATGAAAAGGAGTCCCGCATGTTACAGGATATTGCCCCGAGGAAATTCCATAACGCTTTCGCACTGGCGGAGCCGGCGGCGGCGGACGCGCTTGTCTGTTGCTTCCGGGGCCGGTCGCTGCTGATTGGCGACGACGACAGCCGGCTGATATTGCCCCGCCGGGACGCCCTCGGCACGCCGCCGGTGGTCTATCTCTTCCGGCTGGACCAGGTGCCCTTTTACCTGGCGCTATCGGATGTCGAGCCGCCGCCGGGCTTCGCTTACGAAGACCTGCGCCGGATCCGCCAGCGGGGCCTCGGCCCCCGGGACCGGGCTTTCGCCGCCTTCACCGCCCGTCATCTGGCCGGCTGGTACCAGGCGAATCGCTTCTGCGGCCGTTGCGCCGCTCCCCTGACCCCTTCGGAAAAAGAGCGCTCCCTCATCTGCCCCACCTGCGGTCACATCGTCTACCCCCGGCTCAATCCCGCCATCATCGCCGCTGTCACCAACGGCGAGCGGCTCCTGCTGACGCGCTACGCCGATGGCCGTGGCACCACCGCCTACGCCCTCATCGCCGGCTTCGCCGAGATCGGCGAGACACTGGAGGAGACCGTCCACCGCGAAGTGATGGAAGAGACGGGCCTGCGCGTCAGGAACCTGCGCTATTACAAGTCCCAGCCCTGGGGCATCACCGGCGACATCCTGGCCGGCTTTTTCTGCGAAGTGGACGGCGACCCCACCGTCACCGTGGACGCCACCGAGCTCAAGGAAGCCGTCTGGACCGACCGGGCCGCCGTCACCCTGCAACCCGACGATTTCAGCCTGACCAACGAGATGATGAAGCGCTTCAAGGATGGCCTCGCCTGAATGTGACGCGCAGTCAAGGCTGTGGCGGGATTCAACATTCAGTTGGGTAAGGAAGGAGACGTGGTGAACATGTTGAATGCATGGGACAATTCGATGAAGCAGGCGGAAAACAAAGGCAAAGATTCTGAGCGTGTCAAATCCATTCGCAGTCTTATGGAAACGTTAGGTTTGACGGCAAAGCAGGCGATGGATGCATTGAAGATTCCTGCGGCAGAACAAGAGAAGTACGCAGCGCGGGTCTAAAACTTCAAATAGTAATAAAAGGCATCCGGGGGCTCAAGTTTCTCCGGAAGGCTTGTTTTTATGGTTGCTTCCATCGTAGTAAAAAGGTAGTGCTCCTTTGTGCAATCATCCGTAACCTGCCGCACGATGCCCGAACGAGCCTTGATTCAAAAGGCTTTCTATCGTACTGCCGTGGCAAATAATGAGTATTCTCATCAATCAAAACGATGGTTCCCTCCTGATTATTGCTTAACACTATGTCAAGCGTTTTGTTCAGTAGAAAAAGTCGCAAAAAAATGGAAATAAACCGGATAAATCCCATAATAGCAAGGTTTTTACCTTTCGTATCCATTTTGCGATTTGTCTTTTTGACTTTTTTGTGCCAATACGCATACGCATCATCCGGCGGAAAATCTCCCGTGATTTTTCGCTACGCTGTTGCTCTCGTTATACAGGCAGTTTACCTTACTTTGTCTATGGAGAGTTTGAGATAATAGAAAAGCCAAAGGAAAAGGCGGCGTGAAAAATCACGCCGCCTTCCCTTTGGTTTTTTCCATTTGCTTTCCGGTGGCAAGATACGTTATACCGTGTTAGTATTGCTGCGAGTTATAGCAACCGAATCCGACGCAGAGAGCCAGCCGTTCCGATGGCGAGAGCCACCTGAGTATTCCGCCCCTCGGAAATCATGAGTCCGGCAAAATGGAAATCACAATTCCGGCGTAAAAGACATCAGGGCCGTCCCCGGTCAGGGGGCACCAGGCCGTATCCTCCTATACCGCCGCCGCCAGCGGGGACGCCGCCGAGGCGTCTGCCGTTGTCAGGGGCGCGGCGGCGAGGTCGCCGGTGGCATTCGCTGTCTCCCCGTCCCGCTGCTGTTGGAGCCGTTCCTCGTCCCGGCGCTGTTGGTACCGCGCCTCGTCGATGGCGTACTGCTCATGGCGCTGCTGGCGGCTTTTCCAGAAACTGCCCTCCGATTCCCGCCGGAAGCGCGCCCGGGCGCTGACGGGATTGCCACCGAAATTCCTGCTCCACATATGGGAACGGCAGCCCTCGCCGCCGTCGAACTCCAGCACACTGTAAGCGCCGCTGCTCCCCAGACCGAAGAACGGATCCGGCGTATTGCGCCCGTCCCGGATGAGGTTCATCATCTTTTCCTCGTATCCGGCGTCTTCCTTCATGCGTTTCCAGCACCGGTCGGAAATATGGATGGCTTCCTCGTCCAGGAGCCGCGTCGGATGGAACGGGAAGGAATCAATCCTGTTCCAAATATAATCCTGAAACTCCTCCATCGTCATCGACGAGGTGGACACGGTAACAGTCCGCACCACCGTGGTGACCCGCGTCACCGTCCGGCAAAGGCTCAGTTGGTTGGCAAAGGACGACAGGCCCGCCGACGCGGTCCGCACCGTTGTCCCCTTCTTCAGGATCCGGCTGGTGACGCACAGGCCGTGCAGGGCACCGGAAAAGGTTTTCATATCGCTCATGGATTTGTCTCCTTTCGTCAAAAAAGCCCGCAGGAAAGGGCCCTGTGGCCGCTTCCCTGCGGGCTTCGGTTCATATTCTGTTTTCCCCGGATTCAGAATCCAACCGAAATCCGGACATGACTTAAAGTCCCGCCAGCAACGAATTCTGCTGCATGAGCTGGGACAGATAGGCCGTCGTGAGCTCGGCGCCCTTCATCCGGAAATCGCCGGTGAGACCGGCGGCGGACGCCAGCGGCGACGAGACGATCCGGGCCGCGTCGGATTGGCTGTTCAGCATGGCCAGGTGCTGCAGATTGGCCAGATGCTCCGTCATCTGGCTGAGCTGCTGCGTCTGTTGCGCCAGCATCGTCTGGGACATCATCTGCTGCGTCATCCGTTGGGCCCGCTTCGTCCAGAAGCTCGTCTGCCGCTTTTTGGCGGCGTCGGAGCTGTACAGCGGGTTGTAGCTGAAAAAGTCCATCCACTCCAGATCGTCGCGGCCCCAGGAATCGTCCCGGTAATCCTTCATCTCCGCCCCGAAATGCAGCAGCGAGACGCCGCCGTTGCCATAGGCGGCCGTGTTGTTCTTCGAGGCGAGCTTCGACGCGATCTGCCCCAGCACCCACTGCTCGTAGGACGGGTCCGCCTGCATCTTCTCGAAGGCTTCGTCGGTGATGTCGATGGAGATGGTGTCCTTCTCCCGGCTCTCGTCCACCGGCAGCGCGTCCACCTGGTCGCGGAAATACTGCTTGTACTCCGCCAGCGACCATTCCTTCGCCTGCGTTGCCGCGGCGTTGGCCGTCGAACCGTACTCGGCGTCGAGCCTCGCCTGGATTTCCTTGAAGCTCAATGTCCCCGCCGAGGCCTGCTGCAGCTTGTCCAGCGAGTTGGTCAGCCGTTGCAGCTGCTTCATCGACGGGTCAATCAGAATGGTGTTTCGCATGGTTCTCCTTCCCGCGGCCCTTCTTTCGTTCCGGGCCGCGCCGCCCTCCTGAGGAACTGTCGCCAAACGAATTTTGCTCCGGTTCCTGCTTTGGTCCGGGCGGTCTTTCCTACCGTCACATCATCATCAGGAGCTCGGCGATGCTCTGATGCGGTTCCAGCTTCATCTGCGGCTTACCGTCGGGGCCGGCCGGCTTCGTCGGATCCGCCACCGGCACGAGATGGGGCTTCTTCTTGTGACGCTCCACGACCTTACCGTCCTTCGTCTCGATGATCTCGATGCTGCCATCGGGCAGGAACTTCTTGTGGGTTACGACCTCACCCTCGCCGACCTTCTCCGCCTCCTTCAGCCGCTCCGCCACCGTCTCCATCTGTTCCAGGGCGTCCTCGGCCTCGGACATCGCGGTGAAGATCTTTTTGAACTCGCTGCTCTCCGACTGCCCCGCCATCTGGCGCGTGAGCTGCGACAGCGCCGTGTGGTCCGCTTTCTTCTCGACCTTCATGGGTATATCCCTCCTTTCTCATTTACTATATCGGAAAAAAAGCGAAAAATCTTAAATGAAATCTGAAAGAAATCTCCCCAATGGTTTCCCTTGTGGCATCAATTAGGGATATGCGTTTTCATTCCAGATGCTGTCCGGAGGGAAAACGCGTCGGGAATACCGTAGAAGGCGAATATGAGCGGCGATGATTCAAAAAGCGGCCGGACAGGCAGTAATGTCTGCCCGGCCGCTTTCGCCTGTCATACCCCGGGAACCCCGACAGCATAAGGGATCGCGGCATTCAGCGCGTCTTTCCCGGCCCGGCGTCTCATCATGTATACAGATATACATGCGCCGGCGACATGGACAACGGCGAAAGTCTCATGCTATAATCCTCAGCGGAATACAGTTGCGGCAAAGAAGCCTGGCAAACTCGGCGCGATTTTTCGATTCCGAGCGCATGGGCTTCTTGTTTTTCAGAAGGGGCGCCGTTGCTGTTTCCCTTGATTATTGGGAAAGCAGGTGAGCAGAGTGGATCGTATCGAAGACATCATTTTACGCCATTCGCAGCGGGGTATGCTGAAACTCCGGCCGTATATGGAGGAGGATTATTGCCAGGCGGCGGCGCGGGAAATCCTTTCCTGGCAGCGTGGCACCGTTTTCATGACGACGGGCTTCTATGTGGCCGGCTATCCGGAGACGGACGGGCCGACGGGCACCGCCGTTCTCGCCAGCGTCCTGCGCGATCTGGGCTTCTGCCCGATGATCGTGACGGAGCCGGAGAACGCGGAACTTTTTTCCATTCGCGGCTTTGATGTCATCGCGGCGGAGGTCGGCGTGGATGACGACTTCTTCCGGCAGCTGATTGTCGAGCATCACCCGGTGGGCATGATTTCCGTGGAGCGCTGCGGCCTGAACGCCGAGGATGACTACGCGAACATGCGCGGCATCTCCATCCGCGAGCACAACGCGTCCACGGACACGCTGTTCCGCTTGGCGGCGGAGTATGATATCCGCACGGTCGGCGTTGGCGACGGCGGCAACGAGATCGGCATGGGCAACCTTTCGGACGTGATTCAGAAAGAACTGTCGCTGGTTCCCTGCGTCGTGAAGGTGGACCATCTGGTGATTGCCAGCGTCTCGAACTGGGGCGCCTACGGTCTGGCCGCCTATCTCTCGATCCTGGCGGGCCGGCACCTGATGCCCTCCTACGCCTGGGCGGCCGACTACCTGAAGGAGACGGTGGCCATCGGCAGCGTGGACGGCATTACCCACGAGCGCGTGACGCACGTGGACGGCTTCGACGAGAGCGTGGAGCAGGAGATCCTCGACGCGCTGGGGGATCAGATTGACGCGGCACTGGCGGAACGGGCCGCGATCTAAGACAGCGCGATACATATAATTTCAGGGGAGGAAAACAACCGAAATGAAGAATCTGGGGTATTACAACGGAAAGTATGACGAACTGGAGAATATGAGCATCCCGATGAACGATCGCGTGTGCTGGTTCGGTGACGGCGTATACGACGCCGGCCCGGCCCGCAACTACCACATCTTCGCCATCGACGAGCACGTGGACCGCTTCTTCAACAGCGCTGCGCTGCTGGACATCGAGATGCCGGTGACGAAGCAAGAGCTCAAGGACCTGCTGAACGACCTGGTGAAAAAGGTGGACACGGGCAACCTGTTCGTCTATTACCAGGTGACGCGGGGCACCGGCATCCGCAACCACGTCTTCACGCCGGGCAAGGGCAATCTCTGGGTCATGCTGACCCCCGCGGAAATCTCCGACGGCACGTCGCCCATCCAGGTCATTACCATGCCGGACACCCGCTTCTTCCATTGCAATCTCAAGACGCTGAACCTGATCCCGTCCGTCATGGCGGCGGAAAAGGCGAAACGCCAGGGCTGCGGGGAGGCGATCTTCTACCGTCCCGGCGGCCGCGTGACGGAGTGCGCCCACAGCAACTGCCATATCCTCCGGGACGGCAAGCTCTTTACTGCCCCGACGGACGAGCTGATCCTGCCGGGCATCGCCCGGGCGCACCTCATCAGGAAGTGCAAGGAGCTCGGCGTCGCCGTCAGCGAGACGCCGTATCAGCTCGACGAGCTGCTGAAAGCCGACGAGATCCTGGTGACGAGCTCCAGCAAGCTCTGCCTGCGCGTGGACCGCATCGACGGCCAGCCGGTGGGCGGGAAAGCCCCGGATCTCTATGAGAAGATTCGCCGGGCGGTGCTGGACGAGTTCCTGGAAGCGACGAACTGATATCATGGCGGACATGAAAATCCTGCCCGCCGGAGACCGGGCGCTGGTGGCGGAGTTTAGCGACGTCATTTCCGAGGACGTGAACCGCCGGGTGAACGCCCTGAAACGGGCGCTGCTGGCGGAAAACATCGCTGGCGTGCGGGAGATGATTCCGACGTACCGCTCGCTGCTGGTGGAGTACGACCCCGCTGTCATCGCCCTGCCGGCGCTGACGGAAAGAGTCCGCGCCGCCGATCCCGGCGATGTGCCGGCGACGGCGGAGCAGCGCCGCGTGCTGACGATTCCCTGCTGCTACGGCGGAAAATACGGCGAGGACCTGAAAGACATGGCGGCCATCACCGGGCTATCGGAGGAGGAAATCATCGCCATCCATTCGGCAACGGAGTACCGCGTCTATATGCTTGGATTCCTGCCGGGCTTTGTCTATCTGGGCGGACTGGACGAGCGTATTGCGGCCCCCCGGCTGAAAACGCCGCGGACGTCGATCCCCGCCGGCTCGGTGGGCATCGGCGGCAATCAGACGGGCGTCTATCCGATGGCGTCGCCGGGCGGCTGGCGGCTCATCGGGGCGACGCCCGTTGCCTTTTACGACCCGGCCCGCGAAAAGCCCGCCCTCTGCGAAGCCGGCGATTACATCCGCTTCGTGCCGGTTTCCCCGGAGGAATACGAGCGCCTGCGAAAGGAGGGCGGCGCGGTATGAGCCTGATCGTGAAAAACCCCGGCCCGCTGACCACCGTACAGGACGCCGGGCGGTTCGGCCATCAGTCCGAGGGCATCCGGCCCGCCGGCGTCATGGACACAGCCGCTTTCGCGGCGGCGAACCGGCTGGTCGGTAACGCCGGCGATGAAGCCGTGTTGGAAATGACGTTCCTGGGCGCGACGCTGACGTTCTCTGCCGACACCTGGTTCGCGCTGACCGGCGCCGCTATGCCGGCGACATTGGACGGGGCCCCGGTGGAACGCTACACGCCGGTAAAAGCCGCGGCCGGCCAAACCCTGGCCTGCGGGCTGGCAGCCTCGGGTTGCCGCGGCTATCTCGCCGTGCGCGGTGGCATTGACATGCCCCTCGTCATGGGCAGCCGTTCCACCGACCGTAGCGCCCGCCTCGGCGGTTTCGAGGGCCGCGCCCTGAAGGCCGGCGACGAGCTGCCAACCCGGCCCGACGACGGCTGGACGCCAACGCCGCTTCGCTGCGCGCCCCCTGTCTATACCGGCGCCATCGAAGTCCGCGCCATTCCCGGCCCCCAGGACGACTACTTCACAGCCGCGGGCCTGGAAACCTTCTTCTCGACGCCCTACGAGGTCTCCACCGACAGCGACCGCATGGGCGTGCGGCTGGAGGGGGCGGCGGTCGAAAGCGTCCGCGGCACCGACATCGTCTCCGACGGCATCGTCTTCGGTTCCGTGCAGGTGCCGTCCGGCGGCAAGCCCATTGTGCTGATGGCCGACCACCAGACGACCGGCGGCTACGCGAAAATCGCCACCGTCCTCTCCCTCGACCTGCCGCTACTCGCCCAGGCGCGGCCCGGCGACACCGTGCGCTTCCGGCGCATCACCGCCGAAGAAGCGCAGGCGCTTTATATTACACGATAACGGAGTGACTGCTCTATGGATTACAGCCAGGCCAAACCCGCCGATGTGCGGCAACTCATCCGGGAGGGAAAGCTCACCGGCCAGACCTCGGGCATGTGCGACGGCTACGCCCAGGCGAACCTCGTCGTCCTGCCCCGGGACGCCGCCTACGATTTCCTGCTGTTCTGCCAGCGGAACC
>JAFSWT010000106.1 GCA_017444395.1 Schwartzia sp. (in: firmicutes)
TCCATTGAGATAATCAAATCAGCGCAGCCCAAGGGAATCAAGTCGCTGAAAATCTCGCCGTCGGACAGACGCAGATTGCTCTGCACGTCTCCCCCGCGCTGGCTCATTCCGTGGACTTCGGCCTGCTTGAGGGTCAGCCCTTCTTTGGTCGCGGCCTCGCCAATCACCGTGGCGATGGACAGGATACCCTGTCCGCCTACGCCGCAAAGTATAATGTCTTTTTTCATTGCATTCAATCATTTATGCCCCTTCCTTTCGAGGGATGGGACTTGTTCGGCCTACCTATTTCTTCTTTGCCAGGTGACGGCGGAGGGTTTGCATACACTCCCTGCGGGGAATGATGACGGACACGCCTTTGTAATTGATTTCTTCACGGATGATGCGGGTAATCTCTTCCATATTGGCAGGAAGGGGCACGACCACGTGCACGTGCTCCGCGGGAACGCCGAGGGCGATGCAAATGGCTTCGAACTTGCTCGTGCCCGCCGAATCCTGACCGCCAGTCATCGCCGTCGTCAAGTTGTCGGAAATCACCACCGTAATCGGGGTGTTCTCATTGGCGGCATCCAGCAGGCCGGTCATACCGGAATGGGTGAAAGTAGAGTCACCGATAATCGCCACGGCAGGGAATACGCCGGCATCGGCAGCGCCTTTGGCCATCGTAATGGAGGCGCCCATATCTACGCAGGAAGCGAGGGTCTTGAACGGAGGCAGGGCGCCGAGGGTATAACAGCCGATATCGCCGAACACGCGTCCTTCCGGATACTCTTCCATCACCTTGTTAAGGGCGGTGTACACGTCGCGGTGTCCGCACCCAGGGCAAAGCTGGGGCGGACGGGCCGCCAGCACTTCGCTGGCGGGCAGGCCCTCGGGCATCACGATGCCGAGGGCTGCCGCGACATTGTCGGGCGTCAGTTCTCCGGTCCGGGGCAGGGCGCCGGTCAGACGGCCTACCACCGTGCATTTGTCGGAGAGTTGCGCGTGCAACAGTTCTTCTACGACGGGCTGGCCGTCTTCAACCACCAGCACCTCGCCGCCTTGCTCGTCCAAGGCCTTCAACTGCGCTGCCGGCAGCGGATATTGGGACACTTTCAGCACGCGGGCGGAAACTTGTCCGCGCTGCAGGGCTTCCATCACATAGTTCCAGGCGATGCCGCAAGCAACAATCTGCAAAGTCTTGTCTTCGGAACCAGCCCCGGCACCTGTATTCGGCTCGACCAGGCGATTATAAGCGGACTGCTCGGAAGCCTCAACCAGCGTTTTCTGCTTGTCAATCAATTTGACATACTGGCGGCGGGCAATGGCCGGCAGCAGGACCCATCCCCTATCCTCGCTGGGATGCAGGGCATTGGGCTCGGCCGCCTTATCAGCCACAGCGACAGCCGCGCGAGAGTGGGCCAGACGGGTGACCATACGCATCACTACCGGCAGGCCTACTTTCTCGGAAAAAGCGAAGGCATCGGCCATCATATCATACACTTCCTGCTGGGTCGCGGGCTCGAACACGGGAACCATCGCGAACTTGGCATAGAAGCGAGAATCTTGCTCGTTCTGGGAGGAATGCATCGAAGGGTCATCCGCCGCCACGACGACGATACCGCCGTTCACGCCAGTCACCGCCGAGTTGACAAACGCATCGGCGCAGACATTCATTCCCACGTGTTTCATACATACCAAAGCCCGCTTGCCCGCATAAGA
>JAFSWT010000107.1 GCA_017444395.1 Schwartzia sp. (in: firmicutes)
AAAAAAGGAGGGCTTCGCCTTGTGTCCGTCCGCCGCATTCTACGACGCCGTTTTTCAGCTTTTCCGGGGAACCGGTCCTTCGCCGGAGCGCGAACGCGACGCGCTGCTTTTGGCCAGCGTCATGCGTTGGTTCGCGGTGTTCCGCGGCCATGAGGAGGAGGCCGGTGTCTGGGCCGCCGCCGGGCTCTTGTATTCGGCGGAAAGCGGCGCTTTGCCTGACGCCGGGGCCCTTCGCTCCGCCGGCGCCGACGACCGTTTCCTCGCCGCGCTGGACGCCCGCGACTTTCCCGCCGATGCCGATGAATGCACGGCCTTGCTCATCACCCTTTCCCATCTGGTGACGCTCATCGACGCCATCGCCGCTACCCGGCCCCGTCACAGCGTGAAGGGGCTCAAGGTGTCCGCCGTGCAAAAGAAATTCCGCGACGGGCACTTCGCGCCCCAGTGCTCCCGCACTCTGATCCGCGAAGGCGCCCGGCAGCTCAAATGGGAGATTGGCGACCTGACGTCGAAGACGATCAAGGCGATCCTGGCCGGTGAGGAAGAGGGCCAGGTGACCGCCCGGATTGCCTGATATATCCTGAATTACCAGCCTTTCCTGGCGGCGAGTCTGCGTGGCCCGCCGCTTTTTTCCGCTCCGGCGATGAAATTTACCCCTTGCTTTTCCCGGCGTCAGCCGTTACAATCTATGGTGAGAAAATGTTTCGCATCATTATCGTGCAAGGGTGGTTTTCATGAGTTTCTTTTCCAAATTGTCGGAGTTCATTCCCGAGAAGCTGATTCCCAAGCGGTTCCGCAAGAAGAAGGACCCCGTGGAGGACCTGAAGCAGAATCTGCCCAAGGAGAAGGCGAATCTCAAGTCTTCTTTCGCGGTCTATTGTAACAAGCACCACGATACGAAGGATGGCAAGCTGTGTCCCAAGTGCACGGCGCTTTTGGCGGTCATCTTGCCGAAGATCAACCGTTGCCCTTACGGGGTGACGAAACCGATTTGCGACCGCTGCGACCAGCAGTGCTTCGGCACCGCCAACAACAAGGCCTTCATGGAAATCATGGAAGGCTCGCGCAAGGCGATGCTGGTGAAGCACCCGATGATGACGGTGCGCCACAAGATCATGAAGATGGGTGTCGATTACGCCAAGCAGAAGCAAAGCGAGGCGGCGGCGGAGAAGGAGGACAACCGCCGCAAGGAGAAGGTCGCCAAGGCCCGTCGGCGCAAGGCGAAAAAATGAGCGGCGGTTTCCGGGGAAGATTTCGTAAATTTTTCTTGTCTTGACGTTTTTTTTACGATATAATATATGCAGGGATAGGAGATTTCCACAAGGAGGTAATTACCATGTTAATCGGACAAACGGGTTTGATAACCACATCAAATCAGATTTCGCAGATGGGATATCAGGCGGCGCATCAACTGTCCAAGGAAACGGCAAGTGTGTCGGAGGTATCCAATTTTGGATCGGAGACAAAGGTCGGTAGTTCGAAATTCATTCAGGCCAACGAGCAGGCGGCCCAGTATGGCCAGCAGGCCACGGCGGAGAATGCGCATGAGACGACGCAGACCTTCGAGCAATTCGAGAACAAGCAGGCTTATACGAAGAATGCCACGCTGGAAGCGATCCGGCAGAGCACGATGGATATTTCCGGTTGAGTAGAGCAAATGACTGCCGCGGGGAGAGACTTCCTCTCCCCGCGGTTTTTTTTGACGGGGCCCTGACGTGTCCGTCACCGGGGGACAGGATCCGTACGAAAACGCAAGGGAGGTGGCCGGTGTGAAATGGTTCGGACGTTTTTTCCGGGTGTTCCAGTCCGAGGCGCTGGTGATGCTGGCGGCGCTGATGAACCGCCGGACACCGCTGAAGGTCAAGGGCATCGCGGGACTGGCGGCCCTCTATCTCATCAGTCCGGTGGATATCCTGCCGGACATTGTCCCCTTCGCCGGCGTGCTGGACGACGTCATCGTGGTGCCGGCCATCCTCGGCGCGGCGCTGAACCTCCTGCCGCCCGGCGTCCGTGCCGCCAGCGAGGCCCAGGCATTGCAGATGAAAAAACGGGCGCCGCTGATCCTGGCGGCGGTTTCTGCCCTGCTGCTCCTCTGGCTGGGGCTGATGGTCTGGGCCGTCGTTTCGCTCATCCGCTATCTCGTCCGTTAATCCGCGATTTCATCAGAATTAAAGGAGCAGGTGAAAACATTGCGTCTTTATATCGCCGAGAAGCCCAGCATGGGGCGGGAAATCGCCAAGTGCCTGCCGGGGCCCGCGCGAAGCGGCGACGGCTTCATCGAGACCGGGGGCGGCGTCGTGACCTGGTGCTTCGGCCATATCCTGCGTCAGGCGGAGCCGGGGGAATATGACGAAAAATACCTGAAATGGCGGGCCGAGGACCTGCCCATCGTGCCGGAATCATGGCGGCTTTTGGTCGATAAATCCTGCGCCCGGCAGTTTGCCATCGTCAAGGGGCTGATCGCCAAAGCGGACGAGATCGTCCACGCCGGCGATCCTGATCGCGAAGGGCAGCTTCTGGTGGACGAGGTGCTGGACTATGTGGGCAATACGAAGCCGGTCCGCCGCATCCTGCTGAACGCCCTGGATGAGAAGAGCATCCGGGAAGCCAACGCGGACCTGCGGGACAACCGGGATTTCCTGCCGCTGAAGGAGTCGGCGCTGGCGCGATCGCGGGCCGACTGGCTCATCGGCATGAATCTGTCGCGGGCCTACACTTTGGCGGCGCGGCGGGCCGGTCACGACCTGACGCTGCCGGTGGGCCGGGTGAAGACGCCGACGCTGGCCCTGGTGGTGCGCCGGGAGCGCGAAATCAAGGGCTTTCATCCGGTCGCTTACTACACCATCAAGGCGAATTTCCGCCACGCCAATGGTAGTTTCAGTGCCGTCTGGAAGCCCGCCGACGACCAGCCGGGCCTCGACAGTGAGGGGCGGCTCACCGACCGGCAACAGGCGGAGGCAAAGCTGGCTCTTTTCGAGGCCGGTGGTGACGGCGTCATCAACGAATATTCCAAGGCGAAGAAATCCGAACCGCCGCCGTTGCCCTTTTCCCTTTCCTCGCTGCAGGTTCTGGCGGGCCGCCGCTTCGGCTACGAACCCCAGCAGGTCCTCGACACCGCCCAGCAGCTTTACGAGAAAAAGCTCACCAGCTATCCGCGCTCGGATTGTGAGTACCTGCCAAAGAACCAGCTGCCCGCCGCGAAGACCATCCTGGCGAATCTTTCGGCCATCGGCGACGAGACGCTCAGCGCCTGGGCGAAGGGCGCCGACATCACGCTGAAAAGCCGGGCCTGGAACGACAGCAAGATCACCGCCCACCATGCCATTATTCCGACCACAGTCCGGGTGCGGCTCGAAACGCTGACGGAGATGCAGCGGAATCTCTATTTCCTCATTGCCCGGGGCTATCTGGCCCAGTTCTATCCGCTCCATCTGTACGACCAGACGAAAGTGGGCGTCCTTTACGCCGGGGAGCAGTTCAACGCCAGCGGCCGGACGGTGCGCGACATGGGATGGAAAGCCCTCTACAGCGGCAAGCAGGCCGCCGAAACGGAGGAAAAGGACGAGGAGGCCGCCGCCCTGCCGCCGATGAAGAAGGGGGACAAAGCGGCCTATGACGGCGGCCGGCTCGACGAGAAGCAGACGAAGCCGCCCCAGCGGTTCACGCCCTCGACGCTCCTGGCGGCCATGAAGGACATCCACAAGTTCGTCAAGGACCCGGCGACGAAAAAGAAGCTCCGGGACGTCAGCGGCATCGGCACCGAGGCCACGCGGGCGTCCATCATCGAGGACCTCATCAAGCGCCGTTTCCTGAAAACCGAGGGGAAAAAGAAAATCCTGTCCCCGCAGCCCTCGGCGGAGCTCCTGATCGACGCCCTGCCGGAGGAAATGACATTGCCGGACAAGACAGCCGTCTGGGAGGACGAGCTGCATTCCATGGCGGCGGGGCAGGGGGCCATCGAAAATTTCCTGCGGGAGCAGGCCGATTTTGCCCGCCGTCTTTGCGAGGCCGCCCGCCATACGGAAATGGCCGCCGGCGAGCTGCCGGCGGGGACGTACCGCTGCCCCCGCTGTCAAAAAGGCATCCTCACGAAGCGTCACGGCAAGAACGGTGATTTCTGGGGCTGCTCCGCCTTTCCCCAGTGCCGGATGACCTGCGATGACAAGAACGGCGCGCCGGATATGGACCAGGCGAAAGCCAAAACACGGGGCCGGTCATCGTTTTCCCCGGGACGGGCCGCCGCACCGAGGCCGGCATACGCTCCCCGCGCCGCCGGGACAGCGCCGCGTTCCGCCGCGGCAATGCCCGTCGCTTTCGACGATTTCGCGCCGCTCAGCGACGAGGAAATGGCGGCCTTCACCGCCAGCTATCAGCCGGATCTTTCCGCCAGCGCTTACGCCGCCAGGGTTCCGAAAAAGCCCCCGGTCTGGCGCGACAAGCCCCGCTATTCGGCGGCACCAATGGAAAAGCTGCGCTCTGACGCGCCCCGGAGCGACATTCTCTGTCCCCGTTGCCGCGAAGGCCATCTGCGCCTGATTCACGGCAAGAACGGACAATTTTGGGGCTGCTCCAACTATCCGCACTGCACCGCCACTTTTGACGACAACAAGGGAACGCCGGTGCTGCGGCCGGATTGAACCGAATTCACAGGAGGAATCTCGTTTGGATGCTTTCACCATCGCCTGGCAGTTGGCGGTCATCGCTCTGCTGGTGGCTCTCAACGGCTTCTTCGTCGCCGCCGAGTTCACCATCGTCAAAGTCCGCCCGTCCCAGCTCGAGGAGCTGATTGCGGACGGCAACCGGCAGGCGCGCTACGCCAAGACGCTGGTCGATCACATGGACGTATCGCTGTCCGTCACCCAGCTCGGCATCACCCTGGTGTCGCTGGGCCTGGGCTGGGTCGGCGAGCCGTATCTGGCCGCCATGCTCCGGCCGGGGCTGGCGGCGATTGGCGTTACCGGCGGCGCTGTTGACACCATTGCCTTCGCGGTGGCCTTCTCACTGATTACCGCCGCCCATATCATCCTGGGCGAGCTGGCGCCGAAGAACATCTCCATCGTCAAACCACTGCCGGTGCTTTTGGGGATTTCCCTGCCGCTCTTGCTCTTCCAGCGCCTCACCTATCCCTTCGTTTGGCTGCTCAATACCATTGCCAACCACACGGTGCGCTTTTTCGGCTACGAACCCGAAGCCGAGACAACCGACGCCCATTCCGAGGACGAGATCCGCATCCTGATGGCCGAAAGCCGCAAGCAAGGCTTTATCGGCAAGACGGAATACGACTTCGTGGACAATGTCTTCGACTTCTCTGACAAGGAAGCCCGGGATATCATGACGCCGCGCACCGATATGGTCTGCCTGTTTCTGGAGAACGGGACCGAAAAGAACATCCAGATTGCCCTGGAACAGCGCCAGACGCGCTACCCCCTCTGCCGCGAGGACAAGGACAACATCGTCGGTTTCCTGCACATCAAAGACCTGCTGTCGCCGCTCTGTCAGGGCCGCCAGCCGGATCTCAGGCAGCTCGCCCGCCGGGTGCTGGTGGTGCCGGAGACGATGGCGGTTTCCCGGCTGCTGAAGACGATGCAGCAGAAGCGTTCCCAGCTGGCCATCGTGGTGGACGAGTACGGCGGCACCGCCGGCATGGCCACCATCGAGGACGTGGTCGAGGAAATCGTCGGCGACATCCAGGACGAGTTCGATCAGGAACGTCCGGCCGTGGAACGCCGCGGCCCTCGTGTATTCTCCATCGACGGCCGTCTTCTGATCGAGGAGGTCAACGATATCCTCGAAACCCATCTGGAGGCTGACCATATCGATACCATCGGCGGTTGGCTGTACGCCCAGGTGGAGACGCCGCCCCGGGTGGGGCAAGGCGCCTCGGTGGGCGGTAACGCGTTCTTCGTCGAGGAAACGGAGCGCCTGCGCATCACCCGCGTGCTGGTGAAGCTGGGCCACGACCTGCAGGAGGAACACGATGAAATCCAGCCGTCCAATGAAACGGAAGGAACGGTCACGAAATAATGTATTTTGTTCCATTTCCTAAATATCTGTTTTGTCTGACCAGTCAGGAGGAAGTCCGTCATGCTGTCATTCTCATTCGTTCATAACGCCCTGCACGTCCTCGACCTCGAGCGGTCCATCGCTTTCTACCATGAAGCCCTGGGGCTATTGGAGACACGGCGGATGGAGGGCCGCGGCAAGACGTTCGTCTATCTGGGCGACGGCCAGTCCGGGCATGAGCTGGAGCTCATCCATGTCCATGATCGCACTACGCCCTATGACCTGGGGGAGAACGAAACCCATCTGGCCTTCGCTGTGGACAACATCGCCGCCGCCCACATGCTCCACGAGCAGATGAAATGCGTCTGCCACGAGCTGCCGGACAAGGAGGTCTATTTCATCAGCGATCCCGACGGTTACTGGACGGAGATCCTGCCCAGCGACCATGAGAATCTGCGCTAATGCTAACATCTGATTGAATGATTCAATCAAATGCGGTCTCATGCAGAACCTGTAAAAATCAGATGATTTTAACACTGAAACCCTAATTTTTACGTAATAGGTCAACACCCAAACACTCTAACAACTCAAGCGTCTTCTTCTGAATCGCCGATACGCTCTTCTCCTTCC
>JAFSWT010000108.1 GCA_017444395.1 Schwartzia sp. (in: firmicutes)
ACAGTGCGTTGCTGACCGAGCCCGGCAGGCGTATGCAGGAGCCGGTGTTCTTCGGCATGGAGGGAATGGACGTCATCATCCGGCAGCAAAACGCTTCTAACGCGGAAATCGTGGTGGAATGACGAGGTAAAAGCAATCCCCCGCCGGCTTTGGCGGGGGATTCGCGCAAATGGCGGGCGACGAGCCTGCCTCTCGTTTCGATGAAGCGCCGGAGCCGGGGAAATTTTCCGGTGGCGGAACCGGAACGAAAGCGGTATAATGATTGTGATTATATTTTCAGGAGGGATAAGCCAATGAACAAGAACGCAGAAGCATTCAAGGCATACCTGGAAGAGAAGGACATCCATGTTTTTGAGGTGGAGGAACTGGAGGGGGACAACCAGCGGACAGCGGTGTTCCGTTCCCACATCACTACCGAAGGGCAGCAGCTCCCGGCCATCGTGATTCTGGACGAGTCCATTTTCGCTCTGGTGCGGGTGCAGATTTCGCCGAAGGCGTTGACGGAAGCCAATCAACTGCAACTCCTGAAAATGGTCAACGAGGAATCCGCTTCTTACAAGCCCTTCAAGCTCTACCTGAACCAGTCCGGCGACCTGATGCTGGACGTGTGCCTGGTCTTCGAGGAAGAGCTGAAAGGGGACACGGTCTATACCATGTTCTCCGTCATCATCAATTATCTGGACGCCAACTACCGAAAGTTCATGAAATGCGTCTGGCAGGGAGACTGACGAGGAATGTGGCCGGGAGGGGGGAGAAAACGATACGCAAGCATAAATTCTACGCCGCCGTACTAGCGGCATCGCTCGGGTTCGGATTCATGACGGGGGCACCCGCCTCCGAGGCGGCAACGCGGGAGGAAATCGCTGCCATCCGGGTGGAAAAGGCCCGCGATTTTCAGTATTGGAACGATGATTCGCCGACGAAGCGGAAGATCATCCGGTTCGTCGAAGACGCCATCAACCCCAATAGTCCGCAGTTTATTCCCGCCGAGAGCCGGGTCGCTGTTTTTGATATGGACGGCACCTTTTACTGCGAGACGGCGCCGTACTATTTCCAGGAAGTCATGTTCCTGCACCGCGCCCTGCATGACGAATTCTACCGGCCTGACAAAAAGATGGCCGCTTTCGCCAAAAAGGTTGCGCCGAAAATCATGAACAAGACGGGGCTTACCCCGGCGGAAACAAAGACGCTCATCGCATACCTGACGAAAGCCTACGAGGGCATGACGCCGGAGGAATACAGCGCCTATGTGCGCGCATTCATGCAGACGAATGAGGACGGCCTCACGAACCTGAAGCGCGGCGAGGCGTTTTATCTGCCGATGGTGGAGATCATATCCTACCTGTCGAACAACGGGTTTGCCGTGTATCTTGACACGGCCTGCGGGGCGCTCACCACGCGGGAACTGGTGGCGGGCATTATCCCTGTCCCGCTGGATCGCATCGCCGCCTCAGACTTCGGATTCACTTCGACGAACATGGGGGAGGACGCGCCCAACGGCCACTTCTACGACCGCCGGAGCGAGAAGATCGTGATTTCCGGCAAGCCGCTGGTTGACAACGCCAAGGTGAGAAAGATTTTCTCGATCTTGAACCAGATCGGCAAAAAGCCGGTTTTGGCCTTCGGCAACTCGATGGGCGACAGCGGGATGCTGGAATACACGTTGCAGGACAACCCGTACAACAGTGCCGCGTTCCTAGTGCTGTGCGACGACACGCAGCGCGAGCTGGGCAATCTGAAAAAAGCGGACAATCTCAAATCATTTGCCATAAGACGCGGCTGGAACACCATCTCCATGCGGGACGAGTTCCGGACGATTTACGGCGAAGGCGTGACCCGCGCGGAGCAAGCGGGAATCGCGGGAAAATAACCGGTGCCGGCGGCGCCGGTTTGAAAAAAGGGGGAAACCCCGGGGAGGAAAAAAGTATGAAGGGTAGCATCAAAAGAAAAGTGATGGCGGCGTCGATTGCCGGCCTGATGGCATTGGGCGCTGGGCTGGGCGTATCGGAGAGCGCGGCGGCCCCGGCGGACCGGGAGAGCATCGCCCAGATCGCGCTTTTGCAGTCGCTGGCGCAGGGGTATTTTGGCGGCACGATTACCGCCGGCGAGCTTCGCGCTATGGGAGATACGGGCATCGGCACCTTCGAGGGCCTGAACGGCGAGATGATCGTGCTGGACGGCGTCGTCTATCAGGCGGTGGGGGACGGGCGCGTCATTGTCGCCCCGGACAAAACGATCATCCCCTACGCCACCGTGACCTTCTTTGACCGGGATATTGATGTCAAGCTGAAGGACATCAAGGACAAGGCCGCCTTTGAGAAGGTCCTGAACGAGGCGGTTCACAAGCACGGCGCCAACAGCTTCTACATGGTGAAGCTGCCGGCCACCTTTGATTCCATCCTGTTCCGGAGCGAATACGGCAGCCAGGAGCCCTATCCCACGCTGGTGGAGGCCCTGAAGGGGAAGCAGACGGAGTTCACCGGGAAAAACATCAAAGGCACGCTGGTGGGACTGTACTGCCCCAGCTACATGGGAGAACTCAACTCCGTGGGCTGGCACTTCCATTTCATTTCCGAGGACAAGAAGCAGGGCGGTCATATCCTGGAGCTGTCTCTGAAAGAAGGCACCGCCTATCTCGATCAGACGGACAAGTTCACCATGGTCCTGCATAATGACAAGAAGTTTCATGACATCAATCTGGCCAAGGATATGAAGGAAGACATCCGCAGCGCGGAGCAGGACACCAAGAGCAGTTTGCAGGCGGAAAAGTGAAGCAAACAAAAAAAGCAGGGCTGAAACGCCCTGCTTTTTCATACGAAACGATTTAGGAGGTTTTTCGATGAAAAGCAAAAAACTTGGCGCTTCCATCCTGGCGGCAACGCTGGGGCTGTGCTTTTTGGCAGAGGTTCCCCGTTCCGATGCGGCTTCGCGGGCGGAGATCGCGGCCATCTCCGTGAACAAGAGAGGGAGCAATTTCCGGTACTGGAACAAAGACGCGGCCTCCTATCAGGCGCTGGTGGGCTACGTGAAGGATGTCACCAATCCGGAAAGCGGAAACTTTATCCCCGTGGAGGACCGCATCGCCGTTTTTGACATGGACGGGACATTTCTTTGCGAAACCGCGCCCAGCGCTTTCGGATGGCTGCTGCTCATACAACGGACGCTTCACGATCCCGGCTACCGGGCATCCGAGGCCGACCGGCAGTTTGCGGCCAGCCTGGAGCGGTTTATACGCAGCAAGGATCCGAACGACGCGCCGGGCAGCACCACTCCGCATCTGGCGGCGGTTTTTTCCGGCATGGGCGAGCGGGAATACGATGCCTACGTCCGGAATTTCATCGAGACGCCGGTAGAGGGGCTGAACAATCTGAAATGGAGCGAAGCCTTTTACCTGCCGATGGTAGAGGTCATACGCTACCTGCAGAGCAACCAGTTCCAAGTGTATGTGGTCTCCGGCAGTGAGCGGCAAATGGTCCGCGTCATGGCGGCGGAACCGCTGCGCATCCCGGAGAGCCATATCATCGGCACCGATATGGAAATCAAGGCCACCCATCAGGGCGAGACCAGGGGAGACAAATATGATTACCGGAAGGACGATTCCCTGGTGCGTGGGGCGTTTGTCGTCAGGAATCTGAAAATGAACAAAGTCGTGGCCATCGCCCGGGAAATCGGAAAGCAGCCGGTGCTGGCCTTCGGGAATTCCGGCGGCGATACCAGTATGCTGAACTACACGGTGAACGGGAACAAGCACAAAAGCGCGGCGTTTTTCCTCCTGTGCGACGACCTGGAGCGGGAACTGGGCGACACGGCGAAAGCGGACAAATGCCGGAAACTCGCCGATGAAAACGGATGGATTTCCGTCTCCATGAGGGACGATTTTGCGACGATTTACGGCGATACTGTGAAACGCGCGGATAAATGAGGCGCGTCGAGCGAGCAGGACACCGAGAACAGTTTGCAGGAGGAAGTGGAACTAACCACCTTCGGCGCCAGTTCTCCGCTGACAAATAGTTCGTCAAAAAAGAAAAGCCCCCTTGGAACCGCTGGTTTGCGGCTTCAAGGGGGCTTTCACGTTGATTCTCATCTCTTTGGCGATAAAACGGCTGTCGTCGGCTTTCTCACTCGTTCTCGGCGTACCAGAAGGGACGCAGGAACTTGACGGCGCAACTTTCGCCGGGCTCGGGGCCGGGGTCGCGGCGGCCTTTCTGCACGCGCAGGAACTGGTCGCCGACCTGCATCTGGTAGTCCACGATCTCGCCCAGGAATGCCTTGCGGGTGATGACGCCATGCAGGCCCTCCGGGTCTTCCATGGTGGTGAAGTCGATTTCCGAGGGACGGCTGGCGAAGGAGACGTCCGTCTCGCCGGCCAGGTGCTCGGGGACGACGAAGCTCGCCGGAAGCTGGCCGTTGTGGTTCACGACCTTGGCCCGCCCGTTTTCGTTCTTGGCCGAGAGGAAGTTCGACAGGCCGATGAAGCTGAAGACGAACTTGTTGGCCGGATGGTTGTAGATGTTGAGCGGCGTATCGATCTGCTGCACCACGCCGAGCTTCATGACGAGGATTCGGTCGGAGAGGGCCATGGCCTCGGACTGGTCGTGGGTGACGTAGATGATGGAGAAGCCGTACTTCATCTGCAGGTCCTTGATCTCGAACCGCATTTCCTCCCGGAGATGGGGGTCGAGGCTCGAAAGAGGCTCGTCGAGCAGCATGACGTCGGGATTGATGGCCAGCGCCCGGGCCAGGGCAACGCGCTGCTTGCCGCCGCCGGAGAGGAAGTCCGGACTCCCGTCCTTGGCGGAGACGAGGTTCGTCGCCCGCAGCGCGTCCATGGTGCGCTGGTCGATTTCCTTCTCGTCGAGCTTGCGGATGCGAAGAGGGAAAGCCACGTTCTCATAGACGGAGAGGTGGGGCCAGACGGCGAAGGCCTGGAAGACCATGCCGAAGTTCCGGTTTTCCGGCGGGGTATAGTGGTTCTTCGCCGGCGAGGAAAGCAGCCGGTCGCCTACCCAGACCTCGCCGTCAGAGAGGTCCTCGAAGCCCGCCACCATGCGCAGCGTCGTCGTCTTACCGCAGCCGGAGGGGCCGAGCATCGAGAAGCACTCACCCTTGCCGATCTCGTAGTTCAGGTTGTTTACGGCGATTACGTCGCCGAACCGTTTCGTCACATTGACCAAGCGAACGTATGACATCCGTTACACACCTGCCTTCTTCGTGACTTTGTTGATGATGGTCTGGCCGACGACGATGATGATGAGGGCGATCGCCGCCAGCGCCGCCGAGAGCACCGTCTCGCCGTCCTCGTTCAGCGTGTAGATGGCAACGCCGATGGTCCGCGTTGTCGGCGCGTAGAGCATGATGGAAACGGTGAGCTCGCGGAGCGCCGGCAGGAAGATCAGGAAGAAGGCCGCCAGCATACCGGGGCGCACCAGCGGCAGCACGATGTCCCGGAGCGACTGCCACATGGTGGCGCCGCAGGCGCGGGACGCTTCCACCAGAGAGTCATGGACCTGTTCCAGGGCCGCCGAGTTGGCTTTCAGCGAGAAGGCCATGTAGCGGGCGATGTAGGCCACCAGGATGATCCAGACGGTGTTGTAGATGTTGATGCCGAACTGGCCGCTCCAGGCCAGGATGACGCCGAGGGC
Organism: Schwartzia sp. (in: firmicutes); assembly: GCA_017444395.1. GTDB lineage: Bacteria > Bacillota > Negativicutes > Selenomonadales > Selenomonadaceae > RGIG3544. The sequence continues at coordinate 5,643 of JAFSWT010000108.1, forward strand.
GATGACCGAGCCGGGGACGGAGAAGGGCAGCATGCCGAGGAATTCGAGGATGCCCTTGCCCCGCACGTTCATCTTGACGATGACGTAGGAGATCATGACGCCGGCGAACATGGTGATGATGGCGGCGGTGAAGCCGAGGCTCACGCTGTTGAAGATGGCGTCCCGTGTCACGTCGAACTCAAACAGGATGAACTTGAAGTTATCCAGCGAGAGGTTCTCCGGCGAGAACGACAGGCCGTAGGTCTTGAGGCTGCCGACGAGGAAGATGACGACGGTGGGCAGGACGATGGTGAAGCCGATGCAGGCGAAGCAGAAGATCATCATCGGGATGCGCAGGCCCCGGAGCTTGAGCTCCATCGGGCGGAAGCTCTTGCCGCCGATGATCTGGTAATGGCCGGAGCCGAGAATCTTCCGCTGCAGCCAGATGATGAAGGCGGCGGAAACGACGAGGACCGTCGCCAGCACAGTGCCGAGGCGGATGGACTCAAAGGAGCCGGCGCTCTGGTGGATGCGCTCGTAAATCAGCACCGGGATGTTGTAGATGCCGTTCTCGATGCCCAGAACCGCCACGGTGCCGAAATGGGCCATGGAGTAGAGCATGATGAGCAGGGCGCCGGACAGGATGCTCGGCAGCACCAGCGGGATCGTGATCTTCCGGGTGATGGTGAAGAGGCCGGCACCCGAGATGCGGGCCGACTCCTCCAGCGTCGGGTCCATGCGCTCCAGCGCGCCGCAGACCTGGATGAACACGAAGGGGAAGAGGTACATGACCTCTACCAGGCTGATGCCGAGATAGCTGTAGATGTTGAACACCGGCCCGGTAAAGCCGAAGTTGTCCATGAAGAAGCGGTTGATGAAGCCGGCGTTCGGCGACAGCAGCATCTTCCAGGCCATGGCCCCGATGAAGGACGGCAGCATGAAGGGCACCAGGAACATGCTCTTCATGAAGGTCTTGTGGGGCAGGTCGGTCCGGGTGACGAGCCAGGCGAAGAACGTGCCGACGATGGTGGAGCCGACGGTGGACATGGTGGCGATGATCAGGGAGTTCCGAAGGGCCTCATAGGTCGCCGGCTGCTTCAGGATCTCGATGGCGCCCTGGAAGTTGAAATGGTCTTCCACCCAGAAGGCGTTGAACAGGATCAGCATGACCGGGAAGGCCACGACGACGACCAGAATGGCGATGGACAGGAACAGGATCAACTGGGCCACGCCAAAGGAGCTTTTCGTCTTGACGGCGCTCATTCCATCTTCACCCCTTTCAGCTTTTCGGCCTCAAACCAGTGCAGGGCCAGAAAGTCGATGTTGCAGGTATCGCCGGCCTGGAGGATGAGGTTTTCGGAAATGGCGCGGTGGGTTTCGAGGGCCGTCCTGAGTTGCGTGCCGTCGATTTCCACCAGATAATCCATCATGGCGCCGAGGAAGTTCGCCCGGCGCACGACGCCCCGGAGCCCGTGGCCCTCACGGCTGATGGTGACATCCGAGGGGCGGAAGCCCGCCACCCATGCCGTCGCGTCGCCTACGGGCTTTTCTGCCCACGGAATCGGCTGAGTGCCGGTGCCGACAAAGAAATTCGGGCCGTCGCGGCGCACGTCGATGAAGTTGGCGATGCCCATGAAGTTGAACACGAAGGGATTCACCGGCCGTTCGAAGATTTCCCAGGGCGTGCCGATCTGCTGGATGACGCCCTTCTCGTCCATGATGGCCACCCGGTCGGAAATGGCGAGACCGATTTCCTGGTCATGGGTGACGTAGAGCACGGTGACGCCGAGCTTTTGCTGCAGTTCCTTGATCTCGAAGCGCATTTCCTCGCGCAGGTTCGCGTCGAGGTTTGACAGCGGCTCGTCCAGCAGCATCAGCGACGGTTTCCCTACCAGCGCCCGGGCCAGGGCCACGCGCTGCTGCTGGCCGCCGGAGAGCTCCGAGGGCAGGCGCTTGTCGAGGCCGTGCATGCCGACGATGTCCACCATCTCCATAACGCGGCTCTGGATCTCGTCCTTGGGCCGCTGGGCGATTTTCAGCGGATAGGCGATGTTCTCGAAGACCGTCATGTGCGGCCAGACGGCGTAATCCTGAAATACCACGCCGATGCCGCGGTTTTCCGGCGGCACCTCGATGCCGGCGTCGAGGTCGGCCACCGGCGTGTCGTCGATGAAGATCTTGCCCGACTCCGGCGACTCGAAGCCGGCGATGAGACGGAGCAGCACCGTCTTGCCGCAGCCGGACGGGCCGAGCAATGTGAAGCATTCGCCTTTTTTTATGGAAAGCGTGAGATCACTCAGCACCGGATGGTCCGGATAGCCCTTGGTGACGCCCTCCACGCGAATGATGTCCATAATAGTCCTCCCCACTGCAATAATATCAATCAGAGGTACATATCTGTCAAAAAAGGGCGGGACAGTCATCCCGTCCCGCCCCTTTTTTAGATTTTACGAAATCACTTCTTGCCGATGATCTCCGTGAACTTCTTGATCGTTTCCTGCTTGTGCGGGAGGATCTCGGTGTAGGTGACCTTGATGCCGTTCTTCAGCGCGTCTTCCGGGGACGGCAGATGATACTTCTCCGGAATCTTGACGTCCTTGCGGACCGGCACCGTGCCGGCGTCCGCGACCTTCTGCTGGGCTTCCTGGCTCAGCAGGTAATCGACGAACTTCTTGGCGTTAGCGATATTCTTGGAACCCTTGAAGATCGCCACCGGGCTCGGAACCATCAGCAGCTCTTTCGGATAGACAAGGGAGAGATGCGCGCCCTTGGCGATCTTGCTGTTGGTGATGTAGTCAACGCCGAGGCAGGCGGTGAGCTCGCCCGACGAGGTGTCGTCAACGACCTGGCCGGAGCCCTTGCCGATGCGGGCGCCGTTGGCGTGCAGGCGGTTGAAGTAATCCCAGCCGAACTGCTTCTCCAGGAGGGCAACGCTCATGTAAGCCGTGCCGGAAAGGGCCGGGTCGGCAATGCCGAACGCATTCTTGTACTCCGGCTTCGTAGCCAGGTCTTCCCACTGGGTCGGCGGCGTCTTCACCTTGTCGGTGTTGATGACGATGCCCAGCGTGCCGAGGCGGGCCGCCGTGAAGGATCCGTCATAATCGGTGAACGGGTTGAGGATTTCGCCGAGGTTGGACGGCTTGTAGTTCTCCAGGATGCCCTCGGATTTCATCTGATAGAAGTCAGGCACTTCGCTTGTCCAGATGACGTCGGCCAGGATCTGGCCGCTCTGGCGCTCCGCCGCGATCTTCGCCATCAGCTTGCCGGCGCCGGCGGACTGGTAATCCACGTCGATATCCGGGTTCTTCTTCTTGAAGCCCTCGATGATGCCGCTGATGAGCGCTTCCTTCATCGAGGTGTAGATGACCAGTTTGCTCCCCTTGCCGGCCGCGGCCCCCGAGCCCGAGCCACTGCCGGACGACGCCGGCTTCTGCGGGCCACCGCCGCAACCGGCCATCAGGACCGAAGTGGTCACCATGACCAGCAACATCAGGAATGCGATACACTTTCTCCTCATACTCTCACTCCTCTGAATAGTATTAAGATTCCGAGTCCGAAAGAGATTTCTTTCGGTCAACTCATACCCATATTATAATCGCCTTGCGGCAAGAAAACAAGCGTTATTCGCGGAAAAATATGGAAATCTTTTGCCAAATCCCGTTGGGTATAGTATAG
>JAFSWT010000109.1 GCA_017444395.1 Schwartzia sp. (in: firmicutes)
AGCCGTATGGCGTCTGCCATCGTCTCGCCGCTGACTACCAGTCTGTCATTCTCCGTCAGGAACTCCGGCGTCCGGTACACACTTGCGCGGCACAGAAGTCCTGCGATTCGCAGTGTGTTGCCTACAAGCTTTCCCACCCAGTCGGCGATCTCCGCATACTCCGCTTTCATCTTCGGCTCAATCTCCTCCGCGAAAGATGTCAGCAGCTCCGACGCTTCCGCGGACAACGTTATCACCTCGGGCTTCGGCGGATATTCGTCCTCCAGCATATTGACCATTCTCTGCTCATACCGCTGATAGACTTCCGGGGAAACAGGCTCGCTCTGGAAGCGGCGCTCACCGACGGACGATGTGGGCAGGCAATAGAGGAAGCGCGCTGTCAGGCCGCGGCCGCGGAAAGTCGCGTTGCCCAGAACCTCCGAGATCACTTTGGGCTGGGTCATCAGAAGAACCGTCAGCGTCGGGTTCATGATGCTCTCGCTTTCGCGCCCAATGCGGTCAACGCGAATGGTATCGCCGGAGTAGCCCTTCAACATGACGTCGATGTTGACGTTCCTTGTATAAATGCCCGCCAGGGTGTCGAAGATGCCGCCTTCGCTTGAAATCAGCGCGGCGCGGCCATGGTTTGAAGCCATGATCGAGACCAGCTTTTCCGTAGTCACATCGTCAACATAGAGGTGGAGGGGTTTCTCCTCAACGAAATCGGCGATCTCCTGGGCGATCCGCTCTAACTCGCCTTCCTCCGCGTTGCCCTTGGCCACCTTGTCCTCAATGGCTTTCTGCCGGCGTTCGAGGATGCGTTTCCGCATTTTGCTGCCCTCGACCCGTCCGGCGTTCCGGATGTTGTACTGAACCTCATAGCTGTCCATGGGGCTCACTGTTGCGTGAAGCACCGCCGATTTTCTCTCGGACGGGCTTGCGATGATGTCGGCGAAAAGGTTGACCGGTTCAGTCCAGTCCGCTTTGCCGCGGATAACGTATTTCCCCTGCACGCACGCTGCCGTGAGCGCCAGCGCCGCCGTGCCCGCCATGTCCACGGGCGTTTGCGTACTTTCCGATACCGCCGTTACGTAATCAGCGATATCCGGAGGAAGAGCGTCCACCGGGAAAGGAGCGAGATCATACCGCCCGAAAGGAATCGGCTCCTCGCACTCCGCCATTATCTCCTCAAAATCTCTCTGCGCTTCGGCGAGCCTTTCCGTTTCCAGAGTCTCCCTGACCGGTTCATCGTTCTCCGCCAGAGCGCGCATTTTGAGAAAGGACGTCTTATCATCATCCTCCGGGAACAAATGTATCCTCACCAGATCGAAGGCGTTCAACAGCCTGCCTCCGGCGGGGTCTGTGGCGTGATGGCTGTAGGCGAATTTATCGTCATAGATGACCACGCCCGCCGACCCCTCGCCGGGAATGTAGTCGTAGCGGCCTTCTTTTGCGGACGGCGCGTAAACGTGGGAGAGGAATTTGGCGATGACGTCCCGGATTGAATATGAGCGGCTGAACGCGCCGACTATTCCGGCCTTTTTCCGGGGGTCTTCCTGCGTCTTGTGCTGCCGGGTCATATCCTCTTTTTCGGCGGGAGCCGTCGGCAGGGTGGTGTAATCCCGCCAGTTTGGATGGGCGGCGAGATACTCGTCCGGGTCGAGCCAGCCGCCTTCGTAGCGTCTGTGGATGTACTGGCCATCCTTCGAGCAATTCGGCCAGAACATCGGCTGATTGATCTTGAAGGAGCATATGTCGATCATCTCCATGCCGATCTCAGCGGCGACATACCGGACGATGGCGTTGTACTCCTCCGGGGTTACATCCCTGGCGAGCGGAATCAGCAGTCTCGCCCTCGGCGCTTCTGGCGTATGGGAGTGCGTAGTGTACAGGATGGTAAAGAACCGGTGGGACCGCTCGTAGTCCTCAAAGAAGTCCGGCGTCAGCTTGTCATAGTCCAGGGTCACCATGGAGCGGGAAAGGACTTCCTCCCTTTTACGCCGGGTTCCTTTCAGCGTGCCAGCCAGGAAAGCGCCTTTGTCTTTGACCGCTTCGCGCTCGGGTCTGGTCATCTTCTTGTACTGTCCCATCGTCTCCGCGGTGCGGATCGGGTTTTTTACTTTTAACCAGATTTCTCCAATGCTCATCATCACGGGCCGCCAGACGGCGGCCTGACGGCCGCTGCCAAGGCACAATGGCAGTTTGCGTTCAGCGTCCATATCCGCAACCCCCGAAAGGCAGGCGTGCAACCCGCGCCCCGCCGGAATGACCCTCGGTTGAATCTATGGTCATTTTTTCAGCATCTTCCAAGGGCTTCACATCCGCCGACACGAGCCAGCGTTCACCCCCGTTCAGCGCCCGATTGAACCGATTGCTGTCAAACACGGTTATAGTGCTCATCTGCTTTAGTCCTTTCTTCCGATAGTAATGCTTGCGCGCAAGGCAGACCGGAATCACCCGGCCTGCCTTTTTTCCTTTTAGTCATCCACATTGCGCCGCTGGTCGTTGATGGCTTCGTGGGCGAATTCCAGCGCCTTCATAATGGCGTTCAGCCCAGCGTCCCCGCAGCAGGCGATTTCCACGCCAATGAACTTCCCGTTTTCGTCAGTGACCTTACCGAAATGGAAATCGCCGCATTCGCAGACGATGGAAATGAACGTGCGGCCGCCGGAGTCGCGGCAGCAGCCGCCG
>JAFSWT010000110.1 GCA_017444395.1 Schwartzia sp. (in: firmicutes)
CGCACATCTGGCTTGAATCAACAAATGATTCATTCTGCATTGTTCAGTTTTCAAGGAACACCGCCGGCCCTCAAGGCCAGCTTCTGTATTCTACCTTTTTTGTTTTCCGTTGTCAACTCTTTTTTTATTTTTTTTGCAGGATTTTTTGGATTTTTTGGAAACCTGTATTCCTGCGCTTTCGCGGCACAAGGATGGCCCCTCCGCGTAAATATTCTCACCTGCAAGCGTTGACAAGAGCGGGGATTCTTGTATATATTTAATGTATATACGAGTATCGGAGGGATGGGCCATGATGACGGCAAAGGTTTTTCAAAGCGGGAACAGCCAGGCCATACGGATTCCCAAGGATCTCCAGACAAAGGAGAAGGAATTCATCATCAAAAAGTACGGCAACTGCTACTTTTTGGTTCCGCCGGATGATCCGTGGGCCCTGCTGAAGGAGTGCCTGGGCCAAATGGATGCGGATACGCCCTTTGTCCGGGAGCAGCCGGACCTGACGGAGCCTACCGGAAAAGAGGTTCTCTGATGTACCTGCTGGATACGAATATCTGCATCTACGCCATGAAAGGGATGTACCCGCCAATCCGGCAAAGGTTGCTTTCCATCCGCCCGGAAAATATCTTTGTTTCTTCCGTCACCGTAGGGGAATTGGAATACGGAGCCGCCAGGAGCCGCTGGGGAGACCGCACCCGGGAAATCATGCGGTCCTTTTTGGCGAATTTCGAAATTCTTCCCTTCGACGGCGATGACGCCGTCCATTTTGGGCGGTTCCGGGCGCTCCTTGCCACCGCCGGAACGCCGGTCGGCGCTTATGACGTCATGATTGCCGCCCAGGGCGTCGCCCGCAATCTGATTGTCGTAACACACAACACCAAAGAGTTCAGCCGCATCCCCGGCCTGACCGTTGAGGACTGGACCCTGCCATAACCATCCCGCCCGGCAGATCCCCACGTACTATATGATTCTGTTCTGTTTTCTTTTTCGCGGCCGCCGGAAACGCGGCCCGGAACCATCGAGAGGAGGATTCCCATGATATCCTTGCCGAACGAACCGCGCTACGCGCCGGAAACACTTCTGACCGCCGTGCGCGATGAAATGGAGCCGAAGATTGGAAAGATCATCGTGGCCGGCATCGTGGACGGCGTGATTACCGATCTCCAAACGCCCGTGGGCGACTATACCTCGCTAAGCCTGGTGGAGCTGGTCAGCGAGGAGGGACGGCCCATCTACCGCCGGTCGGTGGTGTTCCTTCTCATCATGGCGGCGCGGGAACTCTTCCCCGAGGCGGAGGTCATTGTACGTTACAGTGCCAACAAGGGCCTCTTTTGCGACATCGCCATGGAGGGAGGGCCGTACGCTGCCATCGTACAACAGATTGAGGCCAGGATGCGGGATATCGTAGCGGAGAACCGTCCCATCCGCAAGAAAGATTTGCTCCGGTCAGACGCGGCGCGGCTCTTCGCTGGACCTCACAAGCGCCAGAACGCGAAGACGGCCCTCATCGAAGCCATGCCGCAGGAGCGCATCAGCGTCTATTTCTGCGGTGACTATTACGACGACCTGCTGGGGCCTCTGGTGGATGCCACCGGCTCTCTGGGACAGTTCGAGCTGACATTCTCCGCCTCCGGTGTGCTGGTCCGGACGCCGGCGGCCAGCGGGCGTCTGCCGCCCGAGGTGAAGCAGCCAAAGCTGCTCTCGGTCCTGTCCGAATCAAAGCGGTGGGCCGACGTCCTGCATTGCAGCTATATCCCCGACCTGAACCGCTTCATCCATGAGGGGCAGGCGGGCGAGATCATCCGGGTCTCCGAGGCGCTGCACGAAAAAAGCATCGCCGAAATCGCCGACCGCATCGCCAGGGACATCGACCGCATCCGGCTGGTCACCATCGCCGGGCCTTCGTCCTCGGGCAAGACCTCCTTCGCCCAGCGACTCCGGGTGCAGCTCCGGGTGAACGGGATCGATCCCATCTCCATCTCGGTGGACGACTATTTCCGGAACCGCGCCGACACCCCGTTGCTGCCCAACGGAGAATACGACTACGAATGCCTGGACGCCATCAACGTAGAGCTTTTGAATACGCACCTTTCGGCGCTTCTGGCCGGGCAGCCTGTCAAGATGCCCCGGTACAATTTCATCACCGGCATACGGCAGGATGAGGCCATCGGCCCCATCGCCATCCGGCCGGAACAGCCCATTCTCATCGAGGGCATCCACGGCCTGAATGAAGCCCTGACCCCGTCGATTCCCCGGGAACAGAAATTCAAGATATACGTCAGTTCCCTGACGCATCTCAATATCGACGCCCATAACCGCATCCCCACCACCAACGCCCGGCTGCTTCGCCGGCTGGTCCGCGACTATCAGTTCCGGGGGGCGGGCGCGCTCCATACGCTGAAAAAATGGCCGGCGGTACGCGACGGTGAGGAACGTTTCATCTTCCCCTTCCAGGAGGACGCCGACGCCGTCTTCAACTCCGCCCTGCTCTATGAGCTGGCGGTATTGAAAAAGCACGCCATGCCGCTTTTGCAGCAGGTGAGTCCCAGCGTGCCCGAGTACACGAAGGCGCAGTCCCTGCTGGAGTTCTTGCCCCATTTCGACCATATAACCAACGAGGACGAGATCCCGAACAACTCTATCCTGCGGGAATTCATCGGCCGCTCCTGCTTCTTCCGGAGCGACGGCAGCCTGAAAGTATAATGAAGAATCTGTCAGAAAAGGAAGGGACGAACATGGCGAACGATAATGAAATTCTGGAGAGCGTACTGGCGGAGTTTGAGAAGCTGGCGGCGATTCCCCGCCCCTCGGGGCATGAGGAAGCGGTCAGCAACTATCTGAAAGAAGCCTTTGCCGCGCTGGGCTGCCCGGTGACACAGGACGCGGCGAACAACATCATCGCTGACCTCGCCGCCACGCCAGGCTATGAGGAAACGCCCCGGACCATCCTGCAGAGCCACATGGATATGGTCTGCGTGGCGGCGGATGGCATCCGCTACGACCCGGAAAAAGACCCCATCCGGTTGGTCCGGGACAGCGAATACCTGCGAGCTGAGGGAACCAGCCTCGGCTCCGATGACGGCATCGGCGTCGCTGAAATCCTCAGCCTTTTCCGCAATCCGCCGGAGCCTCACGGACCGCTCAGGGCCATCATCACGACGGAAGAGGAGACCGGCATGGGCGGCGCGATCATGCTCGATGCCAAACACGTCGCTGACGCCGCCTTTTATCTGAACTGCGATTCCGAAGAGGACGACCTCTTGACCGTGGGCAGCGCCGGCGGGCTCGACGTCTCGTTTTCCCGTCCCGTCCGCTGGCAGCCTGCCGTCAAGATGCCGGTCTGGCGGCTCACCGTCGCGGGGCTCCGGGGCGGCCATTCCGGTGAACGCATCAACGACGGCCGGGGCAACGCCATCCAGTTTTTGGCGGACCTGCTGACGGACTTTGCGACAGCGGATATTCCGGTGTTTGTGGCCTCACTTACCGGCGGCACTGCCATCAACGCGATTCCCGCGACAGCGGAAGCCGTCATCCTGACAATGGAACCGGAAAAAGACCTCCGGCAGGCGATGAAGCGACGGCGTGACCGTTTCCTCGCCGCCTTTGGCGCTGCCGACCCTGATCTCACGGTTACCATCGCCCCCACGGAAAGGCCCTCCCGCATGATGTCGCAGGCGGACGTCAAAGCTGTCGCCGGGCTCATCAGCGTCCTGCACAGCGGCGTTTTCGCCATGTCGCCGGCACTTCCCGGCCTGGTGGAGACCTCCGCCAATATCGGTCTGCTCCGCACCGAGGAGGACCGGGTCTGGTTCAGCTACTATCCGCGTTCCTGCGTCAACGAAAAACTCGCCGCCTTCCAGCGGACCAGCGCGGTCCTGGGCGAGCAGTTCGGCTGCCCCGCCCGGATTGGCATCCCGAGCCCCGCCTGGCAAGAACGGCCGGGCAGCCGCCTCGCCAAGCTGGTGACAGCGGAGTTTGAGCGACAGCGGGGAAAGAAGATGCGGGTCGCCAGCCTCCACGTCGGACTGGAGTGCAGCTTCATGCTGAAGAAGAATCCCGGCCTCGACGTCGTTTCCATCGGCGCCACCACGCTGGACATCCACAGCCCCCAGGAACGGCTGGTCCTGGCCACCGTCGCCCCCCAGGTTCGGCTGATTGCCGGGACGCTGCGACGCATCGCGGAAATGGTGAAAGCAGCGACGGAGCTGGCCTGAATCTTTCCAACGCATCAAGACAAAGAACCTCGTCGCCGAAATGACGCAGGCCATCGTCCTCAAAAAAGAAAGGCTGCCCGGTATTCACTCCGGGTAGCCTTTCTCTGTTATTATATGTCCCAGTGCAGCCCCGCCGGCGGCGGCGTGGCCTGGTCGATGCTCACGAGAATCCAGGAAATGTTCTCGTGCGTCTGGTTGAACGCCTGATTGATAGCGGGGCGGCAATTTTCGGGAACATCCATGAACTTCAGCGCCATGCGCATGAAATCCTTCGCCACCAACGGCACGCCGCGCTCGGCGGCGAGCTGCGCCTTGAAACGGTAGCCGTAATACAGATAGCTGTTATGAGGCGCCGGGATGTCCTCATAGGCGGCGATACGCTCGTCGGCCTCCTTTTCCGCCCCATCGCCATCGCCCTGCTGATGCAGCGTTGTCCAGCGGTCAGCCCAGAGCTCGCCCCGCAGGATATATTTATAAAGGAAATCCGTGGACTCCGCCAGTTCGATGGCCAAGTTGATATGGCGCAGCGCCTCGCCGGTTTCCTTTCTCTCCCGTTCGAGGGCGCTGAGCTTTTGCAAGGCGAAGACCTTTTCCTCCACTTCCTCGGCGCTGTCCTCATCCACCTCGGCGGAAACCACCGAGCGGAGCAGTTCCAGCGCCTCGTTAGGGCGCCCGTATTCCTTCATCGCCAGGAAATGCCCCAGCCGGGCCCGGGCGTGCCAATCATCGAAGCCCCCGGCGAAGAGGTGAGCCGGCGGCGGTTTCGGACCGTCGAGAACGAGATGCGTCAGTTCATGGAAATCCTCCGATGTCATTTGTGTCCCTCCCAGATCAGATTCAATCGTTGTTGCCATTTCTCCGGCAGGAGGCCGGTTCCCTCCCGCGGATAGACGCCGATCGTCAGCGCGTTGATGAGCGGCCGGCGCTCGCCCAGCCGCCGCATCAGCACCGCTGCCAAAAGCGTCAGTGCCACCACCGCCAGATAGAAGGCCAGAGCCCGCCCCCCGGTCATGATGAAACCGCGCCGCTCCATCCACCGGCTCAGATACGTGATGGCCAGTGGGTGCGCCAGATAGACAAAATAGGAATGACGCCCTAAAAACGACAGCACGGCCGCCAGCCAGCCGGGAAAGCTAGGATGAGTGAAAAGCGTGAAGAAGAACAGCGACGCCGCCATGGTGTAGAGAACGCCCGCCGGCGAAAGCTGATGGGCGGTATTGATGGCTTCCACCGGCGTGTAGCCGCGCACCGCCAGCAGCCAGTAATACTGCAAAAGAATCGCCGCCAGCGTGCCGGCGAAAAAGGCCGCAATCGCTTTCCCGCGTTTCTCCATGAAGGCGCGAAATTCACGGAAATGTATCGCCAGCCATCCCCCCAACAGGAAGATGAAGACGTAATGCAGCACCCAGTAATTGAGCCGGTTCACCATCAAAAGCCGCAACAGTTTCGGTTCCAGCCCATAAGGGTTGAACAGGTAGCTCGACCAGTAATCGAAAACGATCTGGAAAACCAGCAGTCCCGCCATCGCCGGCAGCGTCATCCGACGCAGAGCCCAGATCCATAGCGGCATCAGCAGATAGAACCAGAGCAGGATTACCATGAAATAGAGCTGGTAACTGGCAAAGCCGAAAAAGAGATAGTAAAGGAACCGGGTTGGATGCAGCAGCATCGTATCCCGGTACAGCACCGTATAGTGCAGGATGTAGAAAACCGACCAGACGAGATAGGGGACCAGCACCGTCCGGGCGCGCCGCCGCAGGAAATCGCGGTAAGAAAAGGGCGCGTTCATATCCAGATGGTAAATGAGGCCGAAGGCCGAAATGAAGAAGAAAATCGGCACGGCAAAGCGCGTCGCGATCTCGAACAGCGCCACCAGATGGACATTCGGTGTCGGATTGGCCAGATACTGGGAACCGACATGGATGCCCACCACCCCCAGCATCGACACTCCCCGGATATACTCGATGGCCGGCAGACGGGGCTTCGTCATCACGCCGCCCGCCTCAGTCCGCCAGGATGAAGTCGATGTGGACCGTGGCCTCCAGCGACAGCGTCCCCGCCTCGATGGGCGTCGCGTCCATCGCCGCTTCGCTCATCACCATCTTGTTCATCGCCATCCGGGGCTGGAACATCTGCGTGTTCTCCGACACATTTTGGACGCCGGCCAGCCGCTTGCCCAGCGCCCCGGCGATGATTTCCGCCTTCTCCCGGGCGTCCTTCACCGCCGCCGCCAGCGCCTCCCGCCGCAGATTTTTCGTGTTGCGGATGGAGAAGTCCAGCGAATCCACCGTATTGGCCCCGCTAGTGAGGGCCGCGTCAATGACCTGCCCCACCAGCTCCACGTTGTCCAGCCGGATCAGCACCGTATTGGAAACCGTATAGCCCACGATTTCGCGCCCGTTGTTCCGGTCCCGGCTGTAATCGGGGTGGAAACTGTAATTCTGCGTCTGGATATCCCGCGGCCCGACGCCCAGCGCCATCACCGCGTCGCGGATGGCCCGGGCCGTCGCCGCGCTCTGCGTCTGCGCCACCTCGGCCGTGCCGGCATGCGTCACCACGCCCAGCGTGATCGTCGCCTGATCCGGCGCCCCCATCACCACGCCCTCGCCGCTGATGGAAATCGTCGGCAGCGGCCGCTCCGCCGCCAGCGAGGGCGACGGCAGCAGGAAAAGCCCCGCCGCCAGTAAAGCCGCCCCCATAGAACGGAATCGTTTCATCCTGTATCGCTCCTATCCGCCCCGCGGTCTCGCAGGACGCTGTATTTGCCCCCGGTGCCCCGGCGGCCTGTGTCATGCCCCCCTTATAGCACCCGGAAGAACGGAACGCCAGCGGCGTTTTTTCTTTCGATGAAGCGCAATGCTCGTTGACAAGGGCGGCGGAAATCCCTATAATGATATGGTAATTTGCCGGGCGGAGGGAACGTCCTGTGCCCGCGTATCCCGTAAAACAGCAAGGAGAGATGGTTCCACATGACGGACAAGAAAATGATCCTGACGAAAGACGGCCTCAAGAAACTCGAGGACGAGCTGGAAAACCTCAAAACCGTACGACGCAAAGAAGTGGCGGAGCGGCTCAAGGAGGCCATCGCCCTCGGCGATATCAGCGAAAACTCGGAGTACGACGACGCCAAGAACGAGCAAGCATTCATCGAAGGCCGCATCCAGGAGCTCGAAATCAAGCTCCGCAACGTCGAGGTCATATCCGAGGACAAGAAATCCAAGACCACGGTCACCATGGGCTGCACGGTCGTCCTCCGCGACATGGAGTTCGAGGAAGACGAGGAATACACGCTGGTCGGCTCCACCGAGGCCGATCCGTCGGCGGGCCTCATCTCCAACGAATCGCCGGTAGGCGCGGCCATCCTGGGGCAGAAAGTCGGCGCTACGGTCGATGTCCACGCGCCGAACGGCCTCCTGAAATACAAGATCGTCAAAATCAAGAAGTAAGGGGTAAGAGCATTGGGAAAGCAAAAGGCAGCGCCGACGGGGGAGCAGGACCTCAACGAAGTCATGCAGGTCCGCCGCGGCAAGATGAACGCGTTTGCCGACATGGGCGTCGCGCCCTTCGGTCATCGCTATGAAGTCACGCACCACGCGCAGGACGTCCGCGACCATTTCGACGAGCTGGAGGGCGAGCAGGACGGCCCCATCGTGCGCCTCGCCGGCCGGCTCATGGCCAAGCGCGGCCACGGCAAGGCCAGCTTCGCTGAAATCATGGACCTTTCCGGCAAGCTGCAGATCTACTTCAAATACGACGTGCTGGGTGAAGACAAATACAGCCAGTTCAAGCTGCTGGACATTGGCGACATCATCGGCATCGCCGGCCGGGTGTTCAAGACGAAGATGGGCGAGATCACCGTCCTCATCACCGACTTCGAGCTCCTCTCCAAGTCCCTGCGGCCGCTGCCGGAGAAATTCCACGGGCTGAAGGACGTGGAGCTCCGCTACCGCCAGCGCTACCTCGACCTCATCATGAACCCCGAGGTCCGGGACACCTTCCTCAAGCGCACCCGCATCATCCAGGCCATGCGCCGCTACCTCGACGAGCGCGGCTTCCTGGAAGTCGAGACGCCGGTCATGGCCACCATCGCCGGCGGCGCCGCTGCCCGGCCCTTCATCACCCATCACAACGCCCTTGACATGGACCTCTACCTGCGCATCGCCACCGAGCTGAACCTCAAGCGTCTCGTCGTCGGCGGCTTCGAGCGCGTCTATGAGCTGGGCCGCGTCTTCCGCAACGAAGGCGTGGACAACCGGCACAACCCGGAATTCACCTCCGTCGAAATCTACCAGGCCTACGCCGACTACACCGACCTCATGGACATCACCGAGGGCATCGTGCGCGACGCGGCGGAAAAAGTCCTCGGTACCACGAAAATCACCTACGAGGGCCTGGACATTGACCTTGGAAGCGTCCGGCGCGTCAGCATGAACGACGCCGTGAAAGAAGCCACCGGCAAGGACTTCCTGGCCTGCGAAACCGTTGAAGAAGCCCGGCGGCTGGCCGACGAGATTGGCGTCCCCTACGAGGACCGTCACGGCATTGGCGGCATCCTGAACGCCGCTTTCGAGGAAAAAGTGGAGGCCACGCTCCTGCAGCCCACCTTCATCACCCACCACCCGACGGAAATCTCGCCGCTGGCCAAGCGCAACCCCGACGACCCGCGCATCACCGACCGCTTCGAGTTCTTCGTCTACGGCCGGGAGCTCGCCAACGGCTTCACCGAGCTCAACGACCCCATCGACCAGCGCCAGCGCTTCCTCGACCAGCTCAAGCAGCGCGAAGCCGGCGACGACGAGGCCCACATGATGGATGAGGACTTCGTCACGGCCCTGGAATACGGCCTGCCCCCCACCGGCGGCCTCGGCATCGGTGTCGACCGCTTGGTGATGCTGCTCACCGACAGCCCCTCCATCCGCGACGTCCTGCTCTTCCCCCACATGCGTACCGTCAAGAGCGAAGAAACCGCCAACGAGGACGGGGAATAAGCAAGACGATACAGCATCGCGCCATCCGGCACAATCCAAAACAAAAGAAACGCCGCTTTCCTGCATCACATGATGTGAGAAAGCGGCGTTTTTCTATGATTTTATCAGGACGTCACGCTTCCATGACGGCCACCGGAGCGACAAATAAATTGACACAGTGTATACCGAATAGCGCGAATTTGGTTTTGGCCGCGACCGGAGCGATGCCACTTTCCCTTTGTATTTCATGGGTTGGCGGTAATCAAAGAAACGCCTGGCAAAAAATCAAAACTAAAAATTTTTTAATTTTGATTTTTTATCCGCGTTTTTCCGATGGTACCCAGCCCATGAGAAATATGGTCTGAAGCGCTGTCGTGCTTTTCATCACGCAACCAAAATTGTGCCGCTTCTGTACACCATGTCCATTTTTCCTGCGCCGACAACACGTCGCCGGTCCCCTTCCGGAAAGGAACCGACGCGGTATTATGCAACCGGAATCCCCGGCGGAAAAAGGCGGTGGCCTACTCGTTCCGGTAGTGCCGCTGGCGCAGGGCCTCGTAGAGGATCACGGCAGCGGAAGCGGCGACGTTCAGCGACTCCGCCCGGCCGCGCATGGGGATGTAGACGGGCTCCGCCGCCGTCAGCAGCGCCGGAGAAACGCCGCTGCCCTCATTGCCGAAGACAATGGCCGTTGGCCCCGTGAAGTCGGCGGCAAAGCAAGGCCGCGCCGCCGGATCGAGGGCGGTAACACAGAGACGCCAGCCGGCGCTTTGGGCCGCCGCCAGAAAATCATCCGCCGTCATCCCGGACACCACCGGCAGATGGAACAGCGATCCCATCGTGGCCCGCACCACTTTCGGGGAAAAGAGGTCCACCGTGCCCGCCAAAGCAATCACCCCGGAAGCGCCGGCGGCATCGGCAGTCCGCAGAATCATGCCGGCGTTGCCGGGGTCCTGTACACCGTCCAATACCACCCAAAGCGGTGTCTCCCCGCCCGGAAAAATCAGCTCGTCCAGGCCCGGCCGCCGCTGCTCCATCACCACCAGCAGTCCCTGGGGCGTTTCGGTATCCGCTGCCTTCCGGTAGACGCTCTCCGGCGTCTCACAGACGGGACAGCCGCGCTTTCCCAATGTTTCTACGACCTTCGCCGCCCGCCCGTTTTCCAAAGCCCGGGGCGTCACGAAGGCAAAAACCGGCCGCCAGTCCGCCGCCTCCGCCGCCGTCTCCGCCAGGCGCACCCCCTCGGCGACGAAGAGGCCCGTTTCCTCCCGCTTCTTTCGCATCGCCAGCGACGCCGCCAGCTTCACTTTCGCGTTGGTGGCGCTTTCAATCCGTTCCATTCGTATGTCCCCCAAGAAAAAAGCTCCCTCGCCGAGGGAGCTTTCCCATCTATTACAGATTGTCCTTCGCCAGCTGGGCCAGCTTGGCGAACGCGGCCGCGTCGCTGACGGCGAGATCCGCCAGCATCTTGCGGTTGATGCCGGCCCCTGCTTTCGTCAGGCCGCTGATGAGACGGCTGTAAGTGATGCCGTTCATACGGGCCGCCGCGTTGATGCGGGCGATCCACAGACGGCGGAAGTTGCCCTTCTTGGCCCGGCGGTCACGGCGCGCGTAGTAAAGCGCTTTCATGACCAGCTCGTTGGCCTTCTTGAACTGCTTGCTGCGGGCGCCGCGATAGCCCTTGGCCAGCTTCAGGATTTTCTTATGACGGCGGTGCGCTGTCACGCCACCTTTCACTCTTGGCATAGTCCGTTCCTCCTCAAAATCAACGAATAATCAAGTAGAATCAGGCGTAAGGCAACATCCGGCTGACACGCTTGTGGTCCGCCGCCGTGATGATAGCCGCTTTGCGCATATTGCGCTTGCGCTTCGGCGACTTCTTCTCCAGGATGTGGCTCTTGAAGGCCTTATTGCGCTTGAATTCACCGGTGCCGGTGATCGTGAACCGCTTGGCCGCCGCCCGGCGCGTTTTCATTTTCGGCATTACTGTTCTCCTCCTTTGGTACTTCCTTTCGGCGCCTTGGCCGGCGCTTTCGGGGCTAAGATCATGATCATGTTCCGGCCCTCCAGCTTGGCGTCGCGCTCGATGGATACGAGATCCTTCATCTGCTCCGCCACACGGCTGAGGACCTCTTTGCCCAGCTCGGGGTGCGACATCTCGCGGCCGCGGAACATGATGGTCACCTTGACCTTGTTCCCTTCCTGGACAAAGCGCAGAGCGTTCTTCAACTTCACCTCGAAGTCATGCTGCTCGATGTTGGGCCGCAACTTGACTTCCTTGATGGTGATGACCTTCTGCTTTTTCTTGGCCTCTTTTTCCCTTTTCTGTTGTTCGTACCGGAACTTCCCGAAATCCATGATGCGGCACACCGGCGGCTTCGCCTTCGGCGCCACTTCCACCAGGTCGAGGTGCTGCTCTTCCGCCAGGCGCAGGGCTTCCTTCGTCGGCATGATGCCGAGCTGCTCCCCGGTCGCGCTGGTCACGCGAACCTCCCGGATATGGATCTCATCGTTGATTCGTAAACTATCCCTGCTAATAGGAACACACCTCCGTAGATTTGAATACTGCAACAAAAAAGGGCGGCATAAAGCCACCCTGAATAATCCCCATATCGAACCCGGACGGCGAACGCGCCGGCAGGTGAGAAGCGGGTGGCTTCTGCTTGATTGCTCCGCTAGTTTACCACACCGCCCGCCACTCGTCAAGCGTTTTTTCCGGCTTTTTCAAATGCCCATCGCCGCGCGCTTTCCGCCAGGTTCTCTTTTCCTTTTCCTATGCTCCGTTACTTCTCCACCGCGTCCCAGGCCTTCTTGATTTTGGCCGCCATACCGCGCATCTTGGCGGCGGGGACGGCGCAGACGGCGACGCGGACACCCTTCTTCAGCGGCACCGGGAAAATCAGATCCTCATGGAGTTTCTCGCAGACGGCGCCGGGGTCCTTCGCCGGGATGGAGAGGAAGAAGCCCGCCTTGTAGGGCAACGCCGAGAGACCGCAGTCTTTCGCCTCCTGCATGAAGATGGCGCCGCGCTCGCGGATTGTCTGATAGAGGGCGTCGCGCTCCTTCTCGAAGGCGGCCAGCAGGGTCGCGTCCTGCTGGATCTTCGTCAGCACCGTCATGGCGCCGCGGTTGATGTTCGACCAGGTGGCCCGGCTGCTGAACTTGCTGACATCGGCGAACTCGGTGATGATCTCCTTCGAGGCGGAGAGGCCGATGATGGCGCCGGTGCGCTGACCGTACATGGTATAGCCCTTGGACATGCTGAAGGCGAACATGATGAAAAGATTCTCCGGCAAGTTCCCGAACTGCTTCATGAACTTCCGGGCCTCGTTTTTCTCTCCGGCATAGTCGATGTAGGCGATATCGACGAGGATACTGACTTTCTTGCCGCCCTTCGCCGCCTGCTTGCAGGTATCGAGCACCGCCCCCCAGTCAGCTCCGCTGAGGCTGTAGCCGGTGGGGTTGTGGGCCGGCGTGTTGAGGATGACGAGCAGCGAAGCCTGCTTCTTCAACAGCTCCTCAACCTTCGCGGCAAAGCCCTTAGTGTTGAAGGCCAGCGCCTCATCAAAGAGGGGGAAGGTGGCGAGAGTGCGGCCCTGCTCCTGGCAAAGGGCGGTATAGGGGCCCCAGAACCAGTCGGAGGTCAGGACCTGGTCACCGATCTCGGAGTAGTTGGCGATGGCGTGATGGACAGCGCCGGTGCCGCCGGCGGTGGCGCAGGCCGCCGTGAAGCCGTCGGGCCGCTGATCAGCGAAGGTGAGGGCGGTCACGGCGTCGAGGTAAGCGGGCAGGCCGGCAATGGGAGCGTAGGCGATAAGGTCGCTCATGGGCAGCGCCCGGTACGCTTTCTCCAGGGTGGGAATGCAGGCCAGCTTCTCCTCGTCGTCCATGATGGCGCCGATGGTGGCGTTGGTCACTTTAGCGGCGCCGAACTTCGCCACCGCCTCCTGGGCCGCGGCATTGGCGCCGAAGATCGCGTCGCTGAGGGATTTTCCTGCGGCATGGGTTGCCGCCATACGAATGGTCATGGGTAAGGACTCCTTTTCTAATGAATTCTATCGCGTCACAGATTAACGATATCATAATTCGCGGACAATGACAAATTTCCTGCCAGCCGGATGAATGTATACATTATTTTAGTCAAGGGACATGGTCCGCGACGCCGGGACCCGCTCCCGTTGCCAGCCGGCGGCATCTCCTCACCGTCTGCCGGTTTTTGCGGAAAAATCAGAATTTTGGATACAGGATACTTAAACAATCAGGAAAGATATGATATAATATCGAAAAGAAAGTGAGCGCTTACGAAGGGTCGCCAAATGGCCCTTCCCTGCGGTCCCGTTCTCGAACGTCCGTCATCGGATGTCATTCCAATTGTAGGGGGAGTGCGCTATGGGCACCACCAAGCCGGTTTATGTCATCGGGCACCGGAACCCGGACACGGATTCCATTTGCTCGGCCATCGCCTACGCGGCCTTCAAGCGGCTGCAGGGGCACGAGTCTGTCATCGCGGCCCGCGCCGGGCAAGTCAACGCGGAGACAAAATACGCGCTGGAATACTTCCATATGAATCCGCCAAAGCTGATCACCGACCTGTATCCCCGCGTGAAGGACATCATGCTGGACTGCGACATCGTCGTGAGCGAGACGGACAGTCTGCGCCATCTGGGGCGGGTCATGCAGCAGAACAAGCTGCGCTCCGTGCCGGTGAAGAACGCCGAGGGGCAGCTCACGGGCATCGTGACGGTGAGCGACCTGGCGCAGCGCTATTTTGAGGAGCTGAACCTCCATTACCTCGACGAGGCGGAGGTCCCGCTGGAGGCGGTCGTCGCCATCATCGGCGGCAAGGTCGTGGTGCCGGCGGATGAAAAGAAGACGGTCTCGGGCAAGATCTACATCGCCGCCGCCAGCAAATCGACGATTGCCCGCATCCTGACGCCGGGCGACGTGGTGCTGGTAGGTGAGGGCCGCTACGATTCGATGATGGA
>JAFSWT010000111.1 GCA_017444395.1 Schwartzia sp. (in: firmicutes)
CGGCTTCGTAATCCTCGATCCGATCCGCCGGGCGATGGTCCGCCGGACAGGCGCTTCGAGCGTCACGATGACGGTCTGCCTTTCGTGCGGCCTCTATGTGGCCCACGTGTTCATCCCTCCCACGCCCGGGCCGTTGGCCGCAGCCCAGTCGCTGGGCCTGGAGAACAACCTGCTGCTGGTCATCGGCATCGGCGTGCTCTGTTCCATCTTTCCGCTAATCGCAGGTTATTTCTTCGCCCGGCACATCGGCCGGAAAGTGCACAGCGATGACGAATTCGCGCCGGACACCGATCCGGTCAAGAGCTACGAAGAGCTCAAGGCCGGTTTCGGCAAACTCCCCTCCGCGCTGAACGCCCTCGCTCCGCTCGTCGTGCCGATCCTCCTGATGGCACTGTCATCGGTGGTGGCCATGGCCCATTGGACGGGCCGGGCCGCCGACCTTTCCCTCTTCCTGGGAACGCCGGTCATGGCACTGGTCGTGGGAGCCGGGCTGGCCATTCTCCAGTTGTTTACCGCCCGCAAAGGGGACCTTTTCTACGGACTGACCAACGACACACTGAAGACGGTCGGACCCATCCTGTTCGTCACCGCCGCTGGCGGCGTGCTGGGCAAAGTCATCGCATCGTCCGATATGGTGAACTATATCACGTCGCACGCCGAGGCGTTCCGCAGCATCGGCATCTTCTTCCCGTTCCTGCTGGCGGCGATTCTCAAGACGGCGCAGGGCTCTTCCACCGTCGCCATCACCACCACGGCCGGCATCATCGCGCCCCTGATGGCCGCTCTCGGCTTCGCCACGCCGGTCGATGCCGCCCTGGTCGTCGTCGCCATCGGCGCCGGCGCGATGACGGTCTCCCACGCCAACGATTCCTATTTCTGGGTCGTCACCAGCTTCGGCCGCCTGACAGTAGGCGACGGCTACCGCACCCAGACCCTGCTGACGCTGGTCATCGGCCTGGCCGCGATGCTGGAGGTCTTTCTGCTCAGCCTTATCCTTTAAATACAGCCGGAATCAGCGGCGGGGAGCGAACAAGAATTGGTCCTGGACCGTTTGGGTCAGGAGATTATGGACATTGATCTCCAGACGGCCGTTCCGGACCAGGCCTTCGATGACGGTGGGAAACTTGCCGGGATCATCCCGGCGGTTGTCGCCAGAGCCGGTGAAGCCCATCTCCGGGCCGCCGCCGACGATCTGCGCCCAAGACCGGACATTGCCGAAAGCATCCGTTCCGGGGGCATCATAGCGGTAGCGGTGCTGATGGGCTGTGATGACTACCTGGCAGCCGGCTTCCTCCAGCAACGGCGCCCACATCCGCGCGCACGTCCGCTGCCAGTAGGCAAAGTCCGTGCTGTACTGCGGATCGCTGTCGGCCGGGGCGACATCGCCCGGATTATGGCGGGGGTTGTCGTCAAACAATGGAATATGGCAGACAGCCACCAGAAAAGGAGCCGTCCGGATCTCTTCCCGCGCCAGGGCATCCCGCAGCCAGGCCGTCTGCGCTTCCCGATAGGGCCCGCTCGTGAACAGGCCGGCGAATTTCGGGTTCGTATCGAGTTTGTCCTCGGCGGTATCCAGGCCGATCAGTGCTACATCGCCGAGGCGGACTGCAAAGTTCCGGCCGAGGTCCCAGTCCCGTGGAAGCCGTTCTTCCGGCTGACGGAACATCCAGACCCGCTCAAGATGCCGGTTGGCCATCCCCCGGTCGTCGTGGTTGCCGGGACAGAAAAGATAAGGCACCCCGGCGGCATAGTCCTTCTTTTCGATTTCAGGTTTCAGGAAGATTCGGACCTGCGCCTCAACGGTCTCCTCCACATTGCTGGCATCCCCGTTCCAAATGACGCAGGCAGGAGACAGTTCCGCGATTTTATCAACGGCAAGGCCGAAAGGCTCCCATCGGGCATGGGTATCGTTGATGACGCAGAAATGGGCCTCACGCGCAGGTCCGGCTGTCGTAAAGCTGTAGATCCGAGGATCCTCCTCGTTGCCGATAATCCCCATCCGATACCCGCCGTCGTAGCGGATCCGGTCGGCTCCGATCTGGTAATAATACCTTGTGGAGGATTTGAGTCCGGTCAGCCTTACCCGGACGACCCGGTCGTCAAGATCGGTCACGCGGTAGCCGCCGCAAAGCACTTTTCGGGCATCCGAAAGATCGGCTTTTTCACCGACCAGAACATAGCCGTTGGCCAGTGCGCTGACGGCGAAAGCGACGCCCATCGAAGTGGCGGCAAAATTCTGCAGCATCGGTGCCGATGCAATGAGTTTTTCTTTATCGTCCTGCAAACCGCCCCGGTTTTCCTGCAGGTCGTCCTGCCGGGAAGCGGACACGCTATCGGTTTCCGCAAATGTCGATGCTTTAAGGATTTCTCCCGTTCCGGCCGCCGCTGCCAGCAGCGCCGAAGCCTTGATGAAGTCTCTGCGTTTCATACTCGCACACAAGATACGCTTTTTCTCGCCAACTGCTACCATTTATTGCATCCCCCACTCTGTTCCGCCCATTTTCCGCTGCAACGGACGCACTTGATTGTCAGCCGTTTGCAGAAGTTGACCCCCTCGCATTCAGAGGGGGTCAACTATCGTAATCCGCTGACTGATTGATGTGTACATTGCAGCGCAAAATGGGGCGGGGCGGGCGAAAAGTTGAGAACGACATTGCGAGACGGTCACTGGAAGCGGTCAGAGGGAAGCTATCAGGTGAATAAGGGTATTGAGAATCTGGAGGAGCCAGGTAAGGACCTGGATTGTCAGGTCGGAGAGGCGGTCGAGAAACGGTGCGAAAAATGAGGCAGCGGAGCTGACGGAAGCGGTGGCGGAGGAGACGGCGGCGGTGGCGGCGGCGACAACGATGGTGTACATCACCGCGGTGGTCAGGGGAATGGCCAGGAGGGTAGTCAGCAGGAAAAAAACCGGAAAGTTTCCGAAGTAGAACCAGGCCAGGACGCCGCAGGTAGCCTGGCAGCAGAGGCTTACACTCAGGAGTTCCCAGACGCGGATCAGCAGCCGGGATCGGGTATGCAGGAGGCGTTTCAACCGGGGATGGATCAGGAGGATGGAAACGACAGCGGTATAGGAGAGTTGGAAGCCGATGTCGCGAGGCGATTCGGGGTCGAAAAGAATCAGTAGAAATGCGCTGCCGGCGAGGGCCGACAAGCCGTCCCGGCTGCCTGAAACGTAAGCGGAAATCTCATAGAAGGTGATCATCAGTACGGCACGGGCGATGGAAGCACTCAGGCCGGTGATGAAAGCATAGGTCCACAGGAGGCCGAGAACGATGACGCTTCGAAGCAGCCTGGCGGGCCGGCTTCCGCCCAGCAGCGACAACAAACGTGAAAGCAACGCATACAGCAGACCGACATGTAAGCCACTCAGGGCCAGCAGGTGCATGGCACCGCTGTCGCGCCAGGCAGCGCGCAGCTCACGCGACAGCCCGGAGCGGTCGCCGATAGCCAGCGCCCGGAGAATCGCCTGCTCTTCTCCGGCCGGAAGCAGCGTCCCCAGCCAGGCGGAAAACGACGCCTTGCAGCCGGCGGCCCACAGTGAGAGCGCCGGCGGCGGACCGGGGCGGGGCATCCGCCCCACCTGCACCCCCGCTGCCCCCAGCCACGACAAGCAGGTCAGAAGCAGAAACAAACGCGGGTATCGCCAGGCGGTGACGGCAAAAACAAACGACAGAAGGAGATAAACCAGCGGCGGGAGTGCGAGTGCATCCCCCAGCAGATTGCCGGCCAACAAAGCCAGCGTACACAGAATTAATTCCCTACCTTGCCACATCCTTTCAAATTTTCAGCAAGATACGATATTTTTTCCTAACTTTGTCAGATTCGAACATCAAACGATACAACTTTATGATCATTCTTGTCCTCAATTGCGGTAGCTCCTCGCTGAAATACCAGCTGCTTGACATGCGGAGCGCCGAAGACTATACCCTGATGAAAAAGGGTCTCGTAGAACGCATCGGTGACGTGGTCCCCGACCATGCCGCCGGTATCAAGATGGTGCTCGACGCCCTCGTCAGCCCCGAAGAAGGCGTCATCGACTCGCTCGAACGCATCGATGCCGTCGGCCACCGCGTGGC
>JAFSWT010000112.1 GCA_017444395.1 Schwartzia sp. (in: firmicutes)
ACTATCTCGACCGCAACGTGGACGAGATTTGCATTTTGCCCCAAATCGAGAGCAAGCGCGGCATGGAAAATCTCGACGCCATCGTGAAAACGCCCGGCGTCGGCGCGATTTTCCTCGGCCCCATCGACCTCGCCGTGGATATGGGCCACGGCATCGACATCTTCCACCCCGAGGTGGCGGAGGCCATGGACGAGATGATCAAGCGTATCAAGGCGCTCGGGAAGCCCGTAGGCACCATCGCCGTCACCCCGGAGCAGGCGAAGCACTTCGCCGGCCTCGGCGCCAGCTTCCTCGGCCTCGGCGCGGACACGGCGTTCCTCGCCCAAGCGGCGGACAACACGCTGGCGATGTTCAAGAAAGGCATCGAGGGATAATGGTACAGGTGGCATGGGCAATGAACCCGGACGAAGAATCGAAACCGGCGCCGCCCGCATCACGGCAGACCCGAAAGAAAGCCGCCGCCGCACGGCGGAACGCACGGCAAAAGTGCGGGAAGCGATGAAAAAATAGGCGGGAATTGATTTTCGTACAAACAATTTTGAGGAAGGTGGTTGCGTGAACGTATACGATTTTTCGGTCAAAACGGAAAGCGGCGAGGAAAAATCCCTTGCCAACTACAAGGGAAAGGTGCTGATCATCGCGAACACCGCCAGCAAGTGCGGGTTCACGCCCCAGTACAAGGATTTGCAGGATCTCTATGACAAGTACAAGACAAAAGGGCTGGACATCCTTGGATTTCCCTGCAACCAATTCGGCGGGCAGGAGCCGGGAACAAACAAAGATGTGCAGAATTTCTGCCGGGGCTACGGCGTCAGTTTCCAGATTTTCGCGAAGATTGACGTGCGCGGGGAAAACGCCCATCCCCTGTATAAGTTCCTGACGAAGGAAAAAGGCTTCGAGGGCTTCGACAAATCCCATCCCACCGCGCCATACCTGATGGACGCCCTCCGCAAACATTATCCGGAGTATCTTACGGAGGACGGGAAGGACTGGAGCTTCACGAAGTTCTACTTGGAGGACGAGGGCATCAAGTGGAATTTCACAAAGTTCCTGATTGACCGTGAGGGCAACGTGGTCAAGCGTTTCGAGCCGACGACGGAACCGGCGGACATGGCGCCCGATATCGAGAAATTGCTATAACAAGCACGACAGGAGGAGATTCCCTTGATTTCATCCGGTGTAAAAAAAGTGTTCGAGGAAAACCCGTGGTTCTTGGCGACCTGCGGCGACGAGCCGAATGTGGTGCCCGTGGGTTTCAAGAGCATCACCGAAGACGGGAAATTCGCCATCGGCGCGGTGCTTCTGGACACGACGCTGGAAAACCTGAAAAAGAACCCGAAAATCGCCATCGCGGCGGCAAATCCTTCTACCACGGAAGCCTACCAAGTCAAAGGCACGGCGGAGTGCGTGGCCGAGGGGCCGCTTTACGACCGGTACGCGAAGATGGTGGAAGAAATGTTCAAGGGCGCGATGAAGCTGAAATGCGCCGTGGTCGTCACGCCGGAGAAGCTGATCGTCGCTACGCCCAACGCCCGCAACCGGGAAGAATTGCCGCTCTGATACTAATCTCAAATAAATTTTCTGGTTATTCGCTGTTTACTGGGGAACCCTTCTACATCTTGTGGTCGCCACTTCGGAATCTCAGTGAAGACTATGCGCTCGCTCCGGCGAATGGATTCTCGCCAAGGACAGCAT
>JAFSWT010000113.1 GCA_017444395.1 Schwartzia sp. (in: firmicutes)
CCCGCCTTGCCGAGGTCGTGCAGCAGGCCGGCGATGACGCAGCTTTCGTCGCTGATGTCCGGCGCCAGCGTGTTCTTGATCTTCAGCAGGTTTTCCGCCACGTTGACGCTGTGCTCCAAAAGGCCCTGTTCCTTGCAGAGATGAAACCGCGTCGAGGCCGGCGCCGTCAGATAGGAGGTTTCGCTCTCGATGAAGGCCATGAGCGCCGCAAACTCCGCCCGGCGCTCCGTGACTTTTTCTTTCAGCGCTTCTAGCGCTCTTTCAGTCCGTTCATTGTTCCTCGCCTTTCCGGGGCTCGCCCCCGCAATACATCTCATACATCCCGCGCACGCTTTCCGCCAGCGTCTGGCGCAGGCTTTCCGGAGCCAGGATTTCCACGTGGTCGCCGTATTGGAGCGCCCAGTATTTGATGGCCGCCTCGCTGCAGTGGAGCCGGACCTCGATTTCGCCGCCTTCCCGGCGCAGGATCTGGAAGCCTTTGCCGAACCAGTCCACCAGCGTATCCATCATCCATTCCTCCGTCCGCAGACGCACGGTCAGGCTTTTGCCGCTGAACATATAGATATGCTGGGCCGCATACTCGGCCAGGGTGGTTGTCCTCAGCTCCGGCACCTGACGTTTCGGCAGAACCGGGTCGTTCAGCAGCTCGACTTCGGTCATGCGGTCGAGGCGGCAGTGGGCGAGGTGGTCATAGGGATCGTAGATTCCGACGGCATAGTGGCGTCCCTGGCTCACCATCATCCGGTAGGGGCTGAAGACATACGCCTCTTCCTTCTTGGGGACGAAGCGGAACTCCGTGTCGTAGGTGTTGTAAAGGAAGCGGATTTTCTTTCCCCGGTTGATGGCCTGCTGGACGATGTCCACGTTTTTCAAAGTCTCTTCGTTGTCGGTGTAAAACAGGTCCTGGCAATGGTAAAGGAATTGTTGCCGGTTCGTCCGGAATCCGGGCGTGCCCACCGATACCAACCGGTCAATCAGCCCGGTGGCCTGCGCCCGCGAGATGTTCCGGGAAAAGAGCACGCCGTCAATCATCATCCGCAGCTCGGCGTCGGTAAATTGCGGCGGATTTGAATCATAGTAGCAACCGATCTTCTTGATGGTGATGGGATATCCGCCCTTCTGAAGCCGGTGGATATAGGTGGACAGGGAACGGGGGCTGCAGGTGACATCGTAGTCCTTCCGCAGGAATTCAAGGATGTCCTTATGCTGCAAAAGATGATCCGGGTTCGATTTCTCGCGCAGGATTTCCAGTACAAAGAGAATCGTGAGCCCCTTGTCCCCGCCCGCGCTGTTGCTGTTATCTGTCATGTTGGTTGCCGGTGTCCGGCTTCCCCCTTTCATTTTGCTTATACTGATTGTGCCAAAGAGGCAGTGAAGTTGCACGTCTGCCGGCGAAATTCCTTCCGGCCGGGAGAAAACATTTCTCCGCCTCTTTTTCCAATCATCGCGCGGCGTGGCGCCCGATCTCATACGAAGCCGATGCGCGCCTCCTCCGGCGCGTAGCACTCGGCGACGTTGACCTCGAAGTCCTCCGGCACCAGCGTGGCGATTTCCTCGCGGCTCACCGTCTGCCCGTCGCTTTTCTCCATGAGCCGCAGGGACTGCTTCATGACCGCCTGCTCCAGCAGATTGCGGACGAAGCGGCCGTTGCC
>JAFSWT010000114.1 GCA_017444395.1 Schwartzia sp. (in: firmicutes)
ACTATAATAAACAAATTGGTAATAATGTAATTGATAAGAATCCCCGAAATATCAACTGGAGTGCTGGTTTATTAAAATGCTTGGATAAGAAATTAACTATCACATTCAGCAAATCCTTCATAAAATACGCATATTATCGCCCGTTCACAAAATGTAATTTATTCTGGGAGAAACATATTATTGAAAGGCGGTCACGTTTTGATGAATTGATTGTTGAAGATAATGAAAATATCATCATTTGCATATCAGGAATCAGCAATACAAAAGAGTTTTCTGCTTTCATTTCTAATGGTTTTGTAGATTTCCATTTCAACGGTGATACGCAATGCTTTCCGCTCTATTACTACGAAAAGCAGGACACCACCCAGCAAAGCCTGTTTGATACGGACAAGGAAACCTATACGCGCCGCGATGGCATCACGAATTTCATCTATGAGCAGGCCAAGCAACTTTACGGCAATACCGTCAAGAAGGAGGACATTTTCTATTACGTTTACGGCTTCCTGCATTTGCCCGCCTACCGTGCCGAGTTTGCTGCCGACCTCAAAAAGTCCCTGCCGCGTATCCTGCTGGTGGACGAGCCGAAGAAATTCTGGCAGATTTCCAAGGCAGGCCGCGCTCTGGCGGAGCTTCATCTGCACTACGAGGAGCAACCCGCCCACGAAGGCGTGAACGTCGAAGGGGACGATTGCGGCGACTTCCGCGTGACGAAACTGCGCTTCGCCAGTAAGACGGACAAGTCCACGTTGATCTACAACGACAAAATCCGCGTCACGAACATTCCGGCGCGGGCGTATGAGTATGTTGTCAACGGACGCAGCCCGATTGAGTGGGTGATTGACCGCTACCAGGTCAAAGTGGACAAGGACAGCGGCATCGAAAACGACCCGAATGCCTGGGGCAGAGAACACGGCAACCCGCGCTATATCCTCGACCTGATTTTGAGCCTCATCACGGTTAGCGTAAAGACAATGGCGCTGATAGACAGCCTGCCGGAAGTAAAGTTCGGCTAAATAACCGCCGCGTCCAGAATTTTTGGCGCGGCGATTTTTGGGATATGGGGGATTGATAAAAACAGGAAAAATTTTGAAAATCAAAGATAAAGAATAGCGTAAATAAGATAAAATGTGATAATGTTTGGAAAATAATGAGGAAATTTTCGCTGGGAAAATGATTTTCTGCAACAAAGTATTGATAACTTTCTTGGTTTCCTGTATAATGTCGTTAAACAAAAAGGGGGTGAGAATTTGCTGGCAGGGTTTGAACGTGTTCCTGTTTTGAAGGGGAGGTCGTTTATGTCGGTGACAAACGATGGAATCAACTTCAACAAGAATGTTGTGGCACGGATGGGAAAAGCCCCTTATGTCGTTTTTTTGCTCAATACTGTAGAAAAGAAAGCCGCTATTCAAAAATGTGAAGGCGATGACCCCGACGCCCTTGCCTTTTGCCAACAGGCAAGGCATGAAAAGACCGGCGTACGAATCAATTTGCGTGACGTACAACAGACGATAGCAAGCATGATGGATTGGGATTTGTCAAGATATAATTACAGAATTGATGGGGCGTATCTCCGGGAAGAAAATGCGATGATTTTTGACTTGGAGGAAGCAAGGAGGTTTGACAGGAAAAGCAAAGGCGCAGATATCGCTTGACAAATTCCAGAAACGTATGTATGATTAAAAAAGAAAAGACACGAACAAAGATTGTTACCAGCAATCAGTGTCGTGCCTTTCCCCTGGAATGTTGCCATTCCATACTTGGGACGGAATATATTATGGCACTTTGCCTGCTGGATTTAAGCGATGCCGATTATTACGAAGCGTCGAAATGCGTTATATTGAAGAAAATCCTGGAGGATAAACTTAAAGAGCCTTGTGAACCACGTCTACGTGAGCTTTACGGCATTCTATACAGATATGTTCAACGCGCAATAGACCTAGGGACGGGCGTTGTGATTGAACTATAGAGATGATGCCATGAGAAAGAGAGACAAATTGCCGGGAGACATTTGGGACGGCGGGAAAATAACGCTTTCCCGCTATCCCAAAATCATAACAGAAGAGAAACTCGGCTATTGCGAGGATTATAAGGTCGGGTACAATTTATTCGACGTGGATGGGATTCACCGGAGAATCAGTTTATGTGAATTGTTGCGTTGCGAGAAGGAAAGCGACCGTTCTGTAATCGCTTCACGGTTGAAAGAATGCGATACGACGTACCTTGCCGTTGACTATGTACCGCGCAATCGCAATCAAATCTTATGGCGGTTTTATTTCAGGATTCTTTTGCAATGCTGTTCCTTTATCAACGGTATCAAAGAAGGAATGAGCATGGTTCTCGTTGTGAACGGAGCCGCGAAAAATTTATTGATGAGTATGCAACAGTACTCGCCACTCAAATAGTTCAAGAAATATTATACACTATGACAAGCGTTTTGTTCAGTAGAAATCTGCGATTTTGAGCGGGAAAAATGGCAAAGAAATGGCCAACCACAGGGGTTTGACCCGGGTTGGCCAGGGGAAGTAATTTGACTTTTTGATTTTTATTTCTTGTCAATCTTCGTGATGTCGGCGGCGAACCATTTCTGGGAAATCTTCGCCATGGTGCCGTCCTTGCGCATCTCGTCGAGGGCCTTCTGGACCTTGTCGCGCAGCGCCTTGTCGTCCTTGCGGAAGCCGACGCCGAACTGGGCCGACGGGCCGACGGTGACATCGACGGCCTCAATCTTGTTCGGATGCTTGCTCATGTAATATCGGCCGATGATCTCGTCGCAGACGACGGCGTCAATGCGGCCGTTCTCGAGGTCCATAAAAGCGGAGATATAATCCTGGTACTTCTTGAATTCCTTGAATTTCTTGGTGAGTTCCGGCTTGCCGTCGAGGTAGTCCTCGATGGTGCCGCCGCCGCTCTGAGTGGCGACAATCTTGCCGGCCAGCGATGCCTCATCCTTGATGTCGGCGTTCTTGCCCGCGCCGCGGAAGATGATGAAGCGGTTGTTCATGTACGGGTCGCTGAACAGGATGTTTTCCTTGCGCTTCGGCGTGATGTCAAGGCCGTTCCAGAGCATATCGACGCGGCCGCTCTTGAGCTCGGCCTCCTTGCTGGCCCAGTCGATGGGCTTGAACTCCACTTCGCCGCCCATGCGCTTCGCCGCCTCGGTGGCGAGGTCGATATCGAAGCCGACGATCTTGTTGTTCTCATCGACGAAGCCCATCGGCGGGAAATTGTCGTCAAGGCCGAGGACAATCTTCTTGGCGGCCTCTTTCTTTTCCGGCGCCGGCGCTTTCTGCTGCCCGCCACCGCCGCCGCAGCCGGCCAGAAGCCCGGCCGCCAGGACCACCATGAGACAGAACGCGAAAAGTTTTTTCATTTGGATACCCCTCCTAAAAATGTAATTATTGCCGGGCGCGCTCCGGGCGCGCCGTATGTCAACCGTCCTCCCGCAGAAGTTCTTCGGGGACGAACAGGTTGCCTTCACAGGGGAAATAAACCGTGGCGGCGATGGACGGCACGCCGGGTTCGACGGCAATGGTGCCGCCGGGCTGACTGACGGTGAAGCGGCCGTCGCCGTCCCGTCCGAGCCAAATGCCCAGGGCCAGGCTGCCGGAGCCGCAGGCCTGCTCGAAGACGCGGCTCTTCGTGTCGGCCACGCCGACATAGGGACGGATGGTGCAGGCAGTGCCCTGCCGCTGGTAAGGGATTACGCCATAGGCGCCGGCTTCCCCGGACGCGAAGAGAGCGTCCAGGATGGCGTCGTATTCGCGGCGCGTTGGCGGTACGTCAGCGGCGAAGCAGAAATGGCGGATGCCGGGAAGCTCCACCAGGCCGCCGGAAAATTCCCGTCCTGCCGCCGGAATCGTCAGGGGCGTGACGCTTTGGGCGCCGGGCATTTCCGCCCCGACGAGGTAACGCCCCCGGGAACGGGCTTCCACCACGCAGGCCAGAGGTGTTTCTGCCCCCGAGCATTCCACGAGAAACTCCGTCTCCACCTCGGCCAGTCCCCGCGTTACCGCCAGGGCCGCCAGCGCCAGCGTCGCGTTGCCGCAGAATTCGCCCCCCGCCATCTCCAGGCGGAGCACGGCGCCGTCGTCCCGCGGCGCGGCGAGAAATCCCGCCTGCTCGGCGGCGAGGTAATCGCTGTCCATCGCCAGATTGGCAATGGCGGCATAGTCTTCCGGCCGGACATCGCCTTCGAGGAAAACCGTGGTATTGCGGCAGGGGCTGGCCTTCACGAAATGTATGTCCATTTTTGCCTCCCCAACCCAATCAATGTATTGCTCTCATAGATTATACACAGAATACGGCTCCTAAGCAAGAGAAAACGCTTCCCGTCCAAAATCAGCGGGAAGCGTTTATTGCTGAAGGAAAAGCGGGGCGGCTGTTTTTCCCCGGGGATGTCAGGCAGACGTTTTGCCGTCGTTGGGATCGTCGGTCTCCAGCGGCGGGCACTTGGCGATGATGATGGCGCCCGCGATGGCCAGACAGACAAGACCGGCGCCGAGCCCCAGGAAACCGCTCTGCGTGAAACCGTCCACCAGGTAGCCGACGAGGCTGCAGGCGCAGACCAAAAGAACATAAGGAATCTGGGTGCTCACATGATCGATATGGTGGCACTGCGCGCCCGCCGAGGCCAGGATTGTGGTATCGGAAATCGGCGAGGCGTGGTCGCCGGCCACCGCGCCGGAAAGAACGGCCGCCACAGCCAAAACCAGTCCCTGGTAGTCGTTCATGCCGATGACGGCCACGGCAATCGGAATCAGGATGCCAAAGGTGCCCCAGGAGGTCCCGGTGGAGAAAGCCAGAAAACCTGCAACGACGAAGAAGATGGCCGGCAGGAACAGGCCGAGGGAGGCGCTGCCGCTGACGATGTGGCCGACATAGCCGCCGAGGTTCAGGTACTTATCGCTGACGATGCCGGACATCGTCCAGGCGAGGCACAGGATGAAGATGGCCGGCACCATGGCCTTGAAGCCGGCGGTGAAGCATTCGCAGAACTCAGTGAAGGGCATAACGCGCCGGGGCAGATAGAGAAGGGCCGTGAAGACAAAAGCAATGAAGCCGCCCAGAGCCAGCGCCTTGGAGGAATCGCAGTCGGCGAAGGCATCGGCGACGGACTTGCCCTCGGTGATGCCACCGGTATAAAGCATGCCGAAAACACAGGCAACAATCAGTACCAGAATGGGCAGCAGCAGGTCAGCAATCGAACCCTGCCGGACCGGCTTGTCGGTATCCATATCCGCGTACTCCTGGTCGATGACGAAGTTTTCCCGGTTCGCCCTGACGACCTGGCCCATGGTGCCGAAGTCCCGCCCAGTCCAGGCGATGAAGAACATGAAGCACATCATGAGAATGGCGTAAAGGTTGATGGGAATCGTCTGGAGGAACAGGCCGAAACCGTCGATGCCACTGTTTTCCGGCAGCGACGAGCCTACCGCCGCCGCCCAGCTCGACACCGGCGCCAGGATGCAGACCGGCGCCGCCGTGGCGTCGATGATGAAAGCGACCTTGGCCCGGGAAATCCTGAACTTATCGGTGATGGGCCGCATGACGGTGCCCACGGTCAGGCAGTTGAAATAATCGTCGATGAAGATGACGATGCCGAGCAGCGCCGTGAGTAGCAGGGCGCTCTTCTTGTCCTTGATCTGCCGCCCGGCCCATTCGCCGTAGGCCGCCGTAGCCCCGGACCGGGTGATGGCCGCCACCAGGATGCCCAGGATGACGAGAAAGACCAGGATGTTGACATTGCCGCCGACCTTTTCCTCCATGATGGCGAATACCGTCAGGATGGCCTCAAGCACGTTGCCTCCGGAGAAGAGCATTGCCCCGGAGAAAATGCCGATGAGCAGCGACATATAGACCTCTTTTGTCGCCAGTGCCAGGATGATTGTGAGAATCGGCGGAAAAACCGCCCACGCCGTCTCTGCCATAGATAATCCTCCGTTTTGTAAGATTTGTCCGGGTCCGTTGCTCCGGCCCGGGCATTTTTATACGATGGAATCTTTCATTTGCTTTCCAGCCGTTTGTAAAGGGTATAGTTACGCTTCATGATTTCTGACGAGAGCTTATCCATGCGTTCCCGCAACTGCGAATCCGTGCGGCTGTTCGTGGTGATTATCGCTTTGTTGTCGCCGTTTTTTTCCGGTTTGGTCATGCAATCTACCGCCTTTCCTGAAAGTGTCCCTATTATATCATATTATCACGCGCAATGCGATTCCCCAAAGGCTTTTTTCTGATTTTTCTGATACCCCATCAGCGCAGCTCAATGATCTGTGCCATCGGTGTCAGCCGGACCTCGAAGGTGCGGGGCCACGGGCAATAGACATCGGCGGTGAGGTTTTGGACGGCGAGTGTCGCGTGGCCTTCGGCGAGGGGCAGGGATACCGGCGTCCGGAAGGCGCGGGAGGCGGCGAAGGTCGCCAGCCGCCGGTCCATCGCCTGTTGGATGGTGGCATTGACCCAGCGGGCGTTGTGGTCAAGGTCGAGGTCGTTGACATCGAGATAGCCGGCTTTGCGGAGCATGGCGTTTTCCAGGTCGATGATGTCCTTCAGGTAGTAATAGTCTTCCAGAAAGCGGCCGTCGAGGAAGGCCAGGTTCGCGGCATGCGCCGCCAAGGCCTCGTCCCGGGACGAGGCCCGGTGCCGGGCGGTTTCGATGAGGACCGCCTGCGCCGCTGCCGTGCCGATGGCGTTGCTGGCGGTGTTCCAGCCGGCGTAGGCGGCGAGCCCGTGCAGAGGGATATGCTGCCGCAGAAGCTGGGGCAAAATCGTCTGCTCCGCCAGGAAATCCTCAGCCAGATCGACGAGGGCGACACGGCGGCCCGCCGCCAGCAACGTCTGAACGCGGCGGGCCGCGTCCTGGCGGTGGCCTAAGGTATCGGTGCCGTGGGCGGCAATGAAGAGGGTGATGTCCGCCTCGTCGGAAGAAATGGTGAGTTCTCCCAACAGGGCGGCTTTTTCTTCGGCGGTGGTCTGCATGGAGGCGGCCATATAGGGAAATACCTTGGCGGAAACGGAGGAATCGCTGTATTCGATGGTAAAGCGTGGGACATAGCCGCTGCGTTCCGCTTCCACCGCCGCCAGGAGTGAAAGGGCAATCTCGTCGGCACCGTGGGTGAAGAAGGCCCGCGGGGCGGGGAGTTGACGCCGCGCGATCGACTCCTGGAGGCGGCGCCGTTCCCGGTTGTTGATGCCGTAAACTTCACCGTCGTCCTGCCCGATGACGAGCCGCGTGAGGACGCCTTGCTCCGCCAGGTCGAGAAGCGCCTCGTTGAGCCGGGCGTTGTCAGTGAAGAGGTCGGTATAGTGACGGAAGCTCTTGGATGGAATCCGCATTTCCAGCGCCCGGAGCCGGGCCAGCCCCTCCGGGTCCCGGCCTTCAAGGTCAAGCCGGTCCGCCAGCCGCGACCATTCCATGAGATATTTGCGCTCGTCAGCGCCGTCGATGCTGTCCGGCGGCGCCAGGCGGGGGAGGATATTGAAGGCGTAAAGCGGCGTCTGGGGATAGGCGGCGTGAAGCCCGGCCAGGAAACGGATGACCTCGGCGGCGTCATCGGCGGTCTTTTTCGCTTCTCGGGACGCTAAAAGGCCGCCGTGCAGAAGCTGGTCGACGGAGAGAATCGCGTAGTCGCAGCCGGCGAGGTTCTCCCGCACCCAGACATGCAGGGCGGCGGTGTCGCCGGGTTTCGAGTAGTAGTCCAGGATGTCCTCGGGGGGCGTGATGACCTCTACGCCGGCGATGCGGCCGGCCCGGACGACGAAATCCAGGCAGGGGGGGCGGCTGTCCAGCGGCGCCAGCAGGACGCGGCTTCGCACCGGCGGCGTCGCGGCCACCGGCGTTCCCTCGTAGCGCGGGTGCCATATAAAATGAAAGGCTACCATGAGAACGAGTGCCAGCAAAAGCGGCAGCCATCGCTGCCGGAACGTATTCATTGAGGCTGCCTCCTTTCGCGGATACGGTTTCTTTTGTTCCCGGCTCCTCATCAAGAAAAAACGGTATCGCAGTTCCTCTCGGAGACACGATACCGTTTTTGTTTTTACGCTTTCCGGGCGCTGGCCTGCAGGACCTCGGTCAGCGTCGCTATCATCTTCGATACGTCGAGGGGCTTGGCGATATGAGCGTTCATGCCCGCGTCCTTCGCGTTCTGCACGTCCTCGCTGAAAGCGTTGGCGGTCATGGCGATGATGGGGATGCAGGAAAGGCCCGGATCGGAGAGCCGCCGAATCGCTTTTGTCGCCTCGTAGCCATTCATGACCGGCATCTGAATATCCATGAGCACTGCCGCGTAATCGCCGGGGTGGGCGGCCCGGACTTTGTCCAGCGCGTCCTGCCCGTTCACGGCGGTCTCAATCTCGAAACCGGCCCCCATGAGCAGCATGGCGGCAATCTCCCGGTTCACGTCGAGATCGTCCACCAGCAGCAGCTTTATCTGGCTGAAATCAATCTCGGCCGGGGTTGCGGTTGCGGCCGCTTCAGCCTCGGTTTCGTCTGCGGTATCGAGGACGAAAGCAACTTGGATGATGAACTCCGTGCCCTTACCGGGCGCGGTCTCGACGTCGATGCTGCCGTTCATGAGGTCGATGATGCTCTTGGTGATGGACATGCCGAGGCCGGTGCCCTGGATACCGCTGACGGTGGCGGTCTTTTCCCGGGTAAAGGGCTCGAAGACCGTCTGGGCGAACTCCGGTGTCATGCCGATGCCGCTGTCCTTTACCCGGAGCTCATAGACGCCGCGGGCAGGGTCAAAGGAGGGCATCTGGATCAGCGAGACGGTGACCCGGCCGCCCTTCGGCGTAAACTTATAGGCGTTGCTGATGAGGTTCAGCAGCACCCGGTCAAGGCGGTTCTTGTCGCAAAGCACGCGGCTGTTTTCCACCCGGGAGGTATCGACGGCGAAGCGGATGTCTTTTTCCTTCATCTGCGTCGCGAACATATCCTGGACCTCCGCCAGCACGTTTTTCAGATCGGTGCGGCGTTCCTCCAGTTCCATGCGGCCGCTTTCAATGCGGCTCATTTCGAGGATGTCGTTGATGAGTGCCATGAGATGCTGGCTGGCGGCGTCAATCTTCGTCAGGAAACCGCGCATTTCATCCGGTGTCGTTCCCTGCCGCTGGGCCAGCGTCGTATAGCCGATGATAGCGTTCATCGGCGTGCGGATATCGTGGGACATATTGGAAAGGAAGACCGTCTTGGCGCGGCTCCCTTCCTCGGCTTCGATGCGGGCCTGCTCCGCCTCGAATTTTTCCTGTTCGGCCCGGAGTTTTTCCTGCTCGGTGTGGATACGCTCTTCCTCCACCAGGAGTTTCTCTTCCTCCGCCCGGCGCTTTTCTTCCTCCATCTTCTTTTCCCGGTTGCTGATGACGGAGTAAATGCTGAACATGATGTAGAGCGTCGCCAGGATCAGCGTCATCCGGGCCAGGCTGTTCCGGAAGAGCCGGGTGCGGACGGAAGCCATCTGCGCCTGCAGGAAGGCGTCTTCCTGCTCCTGGCGATCCGGGCCTCGGAGAACGCCGCTGTCAACCATCTCTTCGTTGTAGAATTCGCTGATGGTCTTCGTGGCCTGCTGGATGTTATCATGATTTGACTGTTGCAGCCAGGCGAAGGAGACGAAGAAAATCAAAAACAGCAGCAGCAGCCAGGCGATGGTGGATTTGCCGAGGCGGTTCGCCGCGTCGTGCTCGAAGACCATGCGGAAGAACACGAATCCCAGCACACTCCAGGCAGTCAGGATCAGATAGGTTTCCGTCGCCAGAGAGCCAATTCCCCAGAGATTCGGCATCATGAGGACAAAGCACAGGACGAGGGACACGGCCGTCCCGATACCGCCGAACCAACGCATTTTCCGGTTACCCTCGGAACGGGCCAGGGCATAGGCGCAGGCCGATGTATAGGCGTAGGCGAGCGTCGCTCCCACCGTGTTCACATCCACAATCCAGCCGAGAGCCGCCCGGCCGATGAAGGGCAGGGGGAGCGAAATAGCCAGCATGATGAGGATGGCAACGGCGGGTACGCCGTCCCGGTTCAAAGTTCCGGGGGAGCGGCGCATCAGCCATCCGGGCAGCAGGTCGTCGCCGGCCAACGCGTAAAGGACGCGGCTGGTGGCGAAGTATAGGCCGATGAGGCTGGTCGTTAGCGCCGCCAGGATTGTCAGCGCCAGGATGAAAAGACCTGCCGGGCCGAGAATCTCCTGAACGGCATAGAAGACCGGCAGCGCCATGACGCCGTCCATCCCGCCGGTTGCCCTGAGATACTGCGTCCAGTTGGAAAAGCCGTCGGGACGCGCCAGAAGAGCGACATAGGAGAGAAGCAGATAGATGAAGCCGCTGGCGATGACGGCCGCCACCATGACGGGAAATGATTTCCTGACCGGAAATGTCACTTCCCCGGCGGCGTGGGAAACGACCTCAAAGCCGGCAAAGGCCCAGGGCGCCATGGCCATGATGCGCAGCACCTGAGCGTAGGGAGACGAACCTTCGGCAAAGGCCGGTGAGAAATCCGTGACGGTGCTGCCGGCCACGACGCCGCAGAAAAGGACCGCCACGCCCACACAGAGAATGACCGCCATCACGGTCAGAAGACCGAAGCTGAAGCGCCGCGCCCGGATGGCGAGCAGGGCGAAGACCGCCAGTGCCGCGATTTCCAGAAAGACCTCGCCGCCGTAAATGTCGTAATCCCATAGCCGGTAATGGAAGCCGAACTGGAAAGCCCGCCCCAGGAAAACCCGGCCCAAAAGAGCCACGTTTGCCGCGTTGGCCCAGAGAATGGCGGCATAGGTCAGCCAGAAGAACCAGGTGGCGATGAAGGCATGGTCGTAGCCGAAGACATTCTTCGCGTAGGTAAACGTGCCGCCGGTATCCGGGTAGCGCTGGATCATGTAGTGGTAGTTGCGGGCAATCACCAGCATCAGCAAGGTCCCCAGCACAATGCCCAGCGTAGTGCCCCAGGGGCCGGCCACCGGCAGGAACGTCGAGCCCGGCATGACGAAAGCGCCCCAGCCCACAGCGCAGCCCAGCGACAAAGCCCAGGCTTTCAGCGCCGAGAGATGACGGGGAAGCCGGTCCGCCGCGTTCCCGTTTTCCGCGGGCGTTTCGCCGGGGACGGCGGGTTGCGCGAAACAGCGGCGGAACAAACAGTCAAAGAGACGCATACATATCCCCTCGCTGCCTCCTGGCCTAATAATGAAGCCGGAGGTTCAATCCGTGAAGATGATCCCTTGAGAACGAACAAATGCCATCACAAAATGGCGGGAAAACGGTGCCGGACTTGCCTCACACATTAAATCGGAAATAGGTCACGTCGCCGTCCTGCATCACATAGTCCTTGCCTTCGAGCCGCACCTGGCCCTTTTCCCGGGCGGCTGCGGTGCTGCCTGCGGCTACCAGGTCGTCGTAGTTCACGATTTCGGCCCGGATGAAACCCCGCTCGATGTCGGAGTGAATCTTGCCGGCGGCTTTCGGCGCGGTGGTGCCCTGGACGATGGTCCAGGCCCGGCACTCGTCCGGTCCGGCGGTGAGGAACGTCAACAGCCCCAGCAGGGTAAAGGCCGCCTTGATGAGCCGGTCAAGGCCCGACTCGGAAAGGCCGAGGGTTTCCAGAAATTCTTTCGCCTCGTCCGGTGGCAACTCGGCGATTTCTGACTCCACCCGGGCGGAGATGGCGACGACCTGGGCGTGCTCCTGAGCCGCGTAATCCCTGACCGCTTTCACGTAGGGATTCTCCTGCTCCGCTGTGGCCGCTTCCTCTTCGGCCACGTTGGCGACGTAAAGGACCGGCTTCAGCGTCAGGAGATTCATGTCCCGGATCAGCGTCTGTTCCTCCTCGGAGAGGGTGACACTGCGGGCGGGACGTGCCTCTTCCAGCGCGGCCCGGAGCTTATCCAGGATATCCGCTTCCGCTTTGGCCTCCTTGTTGCCGCTTTTTACGACCCGCAGTAGCTTTTCCCGGCGCTTTTCCACCGCCTCGAGATCTGCCAGGCAGAGCTCGGTAGTGATGATGCCGATGTCCCGGACCGGGTCCACGGAGCCCTCGACATGGGTGATGTTCGAGTCCTCGAAGCAACGGACCACATGGGCGATGGCGTCCACCTGCCGGATGTGCTCGAGGAATTTATTGCCCAGGCCTTCGCCCTTCGAGGCCCCTTTTACCAGGCCGGCGATGTCGACGAAACGCACCGAGGCCGGCGTTGTCTTTTTCGACTGATACATTTCGTGCAGGACGGAAAGGCGCGGGTCCGGCACATCGACGACGCCCACATTCGGCTCGATGGTGCAGAAAGGGAAATTCTCCGCCTGCGCCCCGGCCTTGGTGATGGCGTTGAAAAGCGTGCTCTTGCCCACATTCGGGAGTCCGACGATACCAACTTCCAGATTGCTCAATGAAATACACCTCATAACGATTTTATGGTTATATTTTAGTAAAAACGGCAGAATTTTTCAAGTGAAGAGGGGCTATATCACCCCGCGACCGTCAAAAACCGGCACGAAATCCTTCGAGGCCGTCCGGCCCTCCTGTACATAGCAATGGCGGATACCGAGGGCAAGGGCGTGGTCCACTACCGACTGGTATTCAAACGTCGTCAGGGGACGGTTGATTTCGGGGAATTCCCGCGCCCGGTAAAGCGGCGTGTACTGGTTCATTAGCGAGAGATACAGCGTGTCGCCGAATTCCCGCCAGAGCCAATCCAAAAGCCGCATGCTTTCATGGCGCCGTCCCGGCAGCACCAGATGGCGGACCAGCACGCCCCGTGTCATGATGCCGACGGAATCGAAGCACGGTGCGCCTTTCGCCCGGACCATCGCCCGGATGGCGCCGGCGGCATGGCGGAAATAGTCCGGCGCGCCGGCATAGCGGCGGGCGCTGTCCTCGTCGATGTACTTGAGGTCCGGCAGGAAAACGTCCACGGCGTTGGCGATTCTCTCAATCACTTCGGCCCGTTCGTAGCCGCTGGAGTTCCAGACAACCGGGAGAACGAGACCGTTTTCCCGGGCGGTTGCCAACGCGCGCTGGATTTGGGGCGCGTAGTGCGTTGGCGTCACCAGATCCAACGTCGCCGCGCCGCGTTGCTGCTGCTCAAGAAAGATTTCCGCGAGGCGCTTTTCGTCAATGACGATGCCGCCGCCCTCACTGGAGATTTCCGCGTTCTGGCAGAAGACACAGCCCAAAGAGCAATGGGAGAAGAAAACGGTGCCGGCCCCTTTTTCCCCGGTGAGACAGGGCTCTTCCCACGGGTGCAAGGAAACCAATGCCACGCGTATTGACGCGCCGGCACCACAATAGCCGGTATCTCCTTTCAGCCGGTTCGCGCCGCAAAGCCGGGGGCAGAGCGCACAGTGCGCCAGTGACAACAGTTCGTCCATATAGCCCTCTTTCGTCATATGTTACCCTTTTGTCGCTTTCCATACTCCATATTCTACACACACCACCATCGTTTGGCAAGGCGAGACAGGGGGCGGAGGAAAAATTTCGCGGGCCGAAAGAAAACCCCGGAAGACTCGGCAAGAGCCTTCCGGGGAGAATACATCGACGTTATCAGTATTTGTATTTGCTGAGCTCGTTCTGCATGTTCTGGGCCAGCTTGGCCAGTGCGTCGCTGGCCGAGGCGATTTCCTGGGCCGATGCCGACTGCTGTTCGGCGGCGGCGGAAACGGACTGCATCTCGTCGGCGACTTTCTTGGCGCCGCTGTCAATCTCGTTCATTTCCTGGGTGATGCCCTCCGTCTCATGGGCTACGCCGGCAACGGAGGCCGCCATGGTCTGCACCTTGCCCGAGACCTGGTCGACCAGGCCCTTGATGCGGTCAAAGGTGCTCCGCAGGCCGTCAACGGACTGGGCGCCCTCGACGACAGCGGCACGGCCGTCCTGCATGGAGGATACGGCGCTGTGGGTATCGGTCTGGATGGCCCCGATGAGGCTGGAAATCTGCTCGGCAGCCTCGCGGGACTGCTCGGCCAGCTTCCGGACTTCCTCGGCGACGACCGCGAAGCCGCGGCCATGCTCACCGGCCCGGGCGGCCTCGATGGCGGCGTTCAGCGCCAGCAGGTTCGTCTGCCCGGCGATGCCGGAAATGGTGTCGATGATGGTGCCGATTTCCTTGGAGCGCTCGCCCAGCTTATCGACGAGTTCCGCCGTCGCCTGGACGGTCTGCTCCACGTTCTTGATCTGGGTGACGGAGGAATCGACCTCGCCGCCGCCATTGGCCGCCTCGGACGAAGCGTTGGCGGAGTTATTGGCGGCCTGCTCGGCCTGGTTCTTCATCTCGTCGATAGAGGTCGCGATCAGCGAGATCTTCTCACTGCCGTTGTCAACCGAAGCCTGCTGCCGGTCCACGACAGCGGCGGCGGCGGTTACGGACTCGGCGACCTGGGTTGCGGCCTTCGCCGTCTCCAGGGAGTTCGCCGTCAGCTCCTCCGAGGAAGCCGCGATTTGCTCGCTGTCCTCGGCAATCAACCGCATGAATTTATTGACGGAAGCGCGCATATCGAAAAGGGCCCGCTCGGCGTCGCCAAACTCGTCGCCCCGGGTGCTGCGCTCGCCGGTCAGGCGGAAATCGCCGTTCTTCAGCGTGTTGCAGCCATCAATCATGGCATTGAGCGGCGACTGGATGGCCCGGATCAGCATGACGGAGAGCAGGATCAAAATGACGATGGCGATGACGGTAG
Source organism: Schwartzia sp. (in: firmicutes) (assembly GCA_017444395.1). Lineage (GTDB taxonomy): Bacteria > Bacillota > Negativicutes > Selenomonadales > Selenomonadaceae > RGIG3544. The sequence continues at coordinate 14,656 of JAFSWT010000114.1, forward strand.
CCGCGACCATCGACATGATGGCGGCCTCATTGTCCTTATCGTTCTGGCTGTTGATTTCGGCGGCGTTCTTCTCCGCCATTTCCAGGAGCTTGTGGAGCTTGTCCCGCAGGTCTGCCGTCTCCTTCTTGGCGGAGGCGTTGTACTCGGCGAGGGCCCCTTGGGAATTGCCGGACTCGGCGATGGCCATGGTCTTTACCATGGAATCGCGGAAACGTACCCAGTTCGCCTTGGTTTCGGTAGCCAGCGCCTGCTCGGCCGGTACCTTGGCCAGGAGTTTCTCGAGCTCTGCCCATACCTTCTCGTAGTTCGCGATGGATTTCTGCTGCCCCTTCTTGACTTCCTGCGCCCGTGGCGGATCGGCGATTGCCTGATACGTCCGCACCTGGATGACGCGCATGTAATCGACTTCTTCGCCGATCATGTTGACGGTCTGCAGCTTCTCCTTGTACATGACTTCCATGTCGGTCCCGGCCTTGGTGAGGCTCGACCATCCCCGCAGACCGATGACCGCCATGCCGATGAAGGCAACGACGACCAGCATCAGGATCTTGACAGGAACCTTCAAATTGTTCATTCATCTACCCCCAATATTGAAGTATTCCGCCCGGCTTGTCTTTTTTATTGCAAAGCGACGGCCTTCGGCGGTATTATTCAGAAAAATTATATAATTTCTTTCGCCTGAAAGCAACCCATACTTTATTCCTTTTAGTGGATAGGATGATGGATATCTTTTGAGCCCTTGAATAATGTGGCGGTCAATGATTCGGTTTTCATGCTTGCCGGCTGGTTTACATAAGAGCCACTAGAAATTGAGACTAAGTGCCTATAATTATACGCTTTTTTGTCAGGAAATGGGTCGGCGAAAAGGATTTTTCCCGTTGTTGTCGAATTAAAAAACTGAATAGTCTGAGATGAGGTGAACGGGTATGAATAAGTCGCAGAAGATCCTGATCGTGGACGATGACGAGACCAGCCGCACGCTGTTGCACGGCATCCTCCACGACTATACGAATACCTATGAGGTGTCGGACGGGGTCGAGGCGCTGGCCTTCCTGCATCGCAACCCGGATACGGCACTGGTTCTTCTCGATGTCGTAATGCCGAAGATGGATGGGTTGGAAGTCCTGACCCGGATGCGGCTTTCACCGTATCTGACGGATACACCGGTACTGGTGCTGTCGGCGGCGACAGAGCTTGACCTTCATATCCGGGCGTTGAAGCTCGGCGCGACCGAGTTCGCCTCCAAGCCATACCAGTCGCCGCTGCTCCGCCAGCGCGTCGCCAATCTCCTGCAGATTCCGCGGGGGCAGGTCAAAGTCGATCCGGACAGCTTTGACGAGCAGATGTACCGGCAGAGCCAGTCGCTGGATACCGGCATTACCGTTTACGAGATGGGGCGGGACCGGAAACTGCAGACCATCTATTTCAGCGACAATTACGTCCGCCTTTGCGGCTATAAGGCGTCAGAGTATCAGGCGCTGCTGGAGGAAGGATCGGCGCTTCAGCGCACGATTCATGTCGATGACGCCTTGGCCTTCCAGCAGGCGATGGAAACCCTTTCCGCTGACCGGCAGCCATTCTGCCAGAATTTCCGCATCCAGCGGAAGGACGGCTCCATCCATCCGGTGACCGTTTACGCCAATTTCTTCTCCAAATCGCCGGAGCAGACGGTTTTCTGTGTCCTCACCGTGCCGGTGGACGAGAGCTTCAGCGGCATTCCGTCGGCGCGCCTGCCCATTGGTGAAGGCGCCATCGACAACCTGACGGGCATTCCGAACCGTGGCGCTTTCCTGAAACTTACCCGGCAGATGCTGGACGAGCGGCCGGGGGAGAAGTTCCTGCTGGGCGTCTTCAACATCGACCGCTTCAAGGTCGTCAACGACCTCTTTGGCACCAAGGTCGGGGATAATATCCTGATTCATCTGGCGGGCCGGCTGCGGGAGGACATCCTGGGCCGGGGCACTTTCGGGCGGCTGGGGTCGGATTCCTTCGCCTTCTGCGTGGCCGAGTCCACCTTTGATCTTCATCGCCTGTTGCGACAGGAGACCGGCCTCTCCGATGTCTTCGGCCTGCACTATAATCTGACAATCCATAACGGGCTCTACGCGGTGACCGAGCCGAATCTCGACATCGCCCAGATGTGCGACCGGGCCAGGATCGCCCTGGCCAGTGTCAAATCCAACTACATTCAGCGTTATGCCTATTACGACGAGAGCATGCGGCAGGAGATGCTGGCGGAGCAGCAGATCCTGAACGATATGCACCAGGCTTTGGAGCATGGCGATTTCCTGCTCTATATCCAGCCGGTTTACAGCCTGAACTTCAACAAGCCGGTCAGCGGCGAGGCGTTGGTGCGCTGGAATCACAACGGCAGCCTCATCGCGCCGGGGCAGTTCATCCCGCTGTTTGAGAAGAACCGGTTCATCACGAACCTGGACCATTATATGTGGGAACATGCCTGCCGCTATATCGCCAGCCGCAAGGAGCAGAACCTGTCGCCGATTCCCATCTCGGTCAATGTTTCCCGGGCCAATCTCTTCAATCCGGGGCTGGTGAACGACCTCGAAGCGCTTCTGAAGAAGTACGATGTATCGTCTTCGTTGCTTAGGCTGGAGATCACGGAGACCACCTACATGGACAATCCGCAGCAGCTCATCGCCGCTACCCGCGCTTTGCAGAAGGCGGGGTTCAAGATCCTCATCGACGATTTCGGCAGCGGGTACTCTTCCCTCAACATGTTGAAGGATATCCCGCTGGACATCCTGAAAATTGACATGAAATTCATTGATGATTTGGAGACCTCGTCCCGGGCGGCGGCGATTCTTCTCGGCGTCATCCGTATCGCCCAGAGCCTTGGCATGACTACGGTGGCCGAGGGTGTGGAAACGAAATTCCAGCTAGATTTCCTGCGGACGGCCGGCTGCGACAACATTCAGGGGTACTTCTACTCCCCGCCGTTGCCTGTCGCTGAGTTCACCAAACTCCTGAAAAACCCGCCCATGGCGCCTTGAAGGAACAGGTGTGAGAAACAGGGGATTTCCTTGATAGCTGGCGGCAAGATAGGGATAGGGGCCGTCAAAGGAGGCATTCTTATGGAAACGAAACGGACAGAGAACCGTGAGGTCATCACCGGCAGCGACTTCAAACGAATGGTGACCGGCGCGTACAGCGAGTTCCTGCTGGAATACGAGACCATCAATCAGCTTGACGCAAAGCTCCGCCCGCAACATGTCGGACGTCCCGGCACGGATATCTTGCGGACGATGGGGGCAGCGGTCATGCCGCTGGCGGAGACGAAGGACGACAGCATCGGCGGCCTGGCCCGGCGGGTGGCCTCGGCGGCGATCCTCGGCGCCCGCGGCAACGCCGGCGTCGTGCTGTCCCAGATATTCCGGGGCCTGGCCAAGGGCCTTCTGGGTAAATTCAACGCCACCTCGTCGGAGTTCGGCAAGGCGTTCCAATATGGCATCCTTTACGCCCAGCGGGTTCTGCCCGAGGAGCCGGAACGGCCTATCGTCAAAGCGGCCCGGGCGGTGGCGAAAGGGGCGTATCAGGCGGTGCGGGCCAATCTCGCCATCTCGGAAATTCTGGCTGCCGCCATCGCCGCCGGGGAAAGCCCCCAGGAGAACGGCGCGTTGCGGGACGTGGGCGAGGAAATCATGCTGGTCTTCCTGAACGGCTGCCAGAAAGGGCTGAACGGGAATTTCGTCTCCCCGGTGCTGAACTTTTCCGTCGGCACCGAGGGGCAGCGGCTGGGTCTTCCCGATCCCCGGCAGGATGTGGTCCATCCCTATTGCCTGACCTTCCGGGTGGCGACGGCCCAGGCGGAAGCCGACGAAGTGGAGCGTCATTTGCAGGAGTCCGCCAGCTTTGTCGTGGTGGAAAGGCAGCGGGGCAGTCTCGTCATCCATCTCCATACCGACCATCCCGGTGAGGTCCTGGAGCAGATCATCGGCTTTGGGACATTGACGGAAATGCGTCTCAACAACATGGCCGAGCCCCACGCCATGATTCTGGCCCATTCCTCCCTGATGCCGGTGGCTCTTCTGGCGGTCGCCCGGGATGAGAAACACGCTGAGCGTCTGCAAAAATGTGGCGCCAACCTCATTGCCCTCGGCGGTGATGATGATATCCCCTCGGTCGGCGCCTTGGTCAACGCCGCCCACAGCGACTTCGCCGAGTCCTATGTGATGGTCTCTGACGGCCCGCGGTTGAACCTCGTGCTGCAGCAGGTCAAGCGCATCCTCGGCGACCGGGTGGAAATCCTTGTCGTCCAGAGCAGCGCCGAGCAGGAGGCCGCTGTCCGCAGCTTCGACCGCAATCTCTCCGCTCAGGCCAACGCCGAACGCATGCGCCTCCGCCTGACAGATAAATGAGCCGCCGCGTTGCTGATGGAACCGTATAATGAAAAAACGCAGGAGCCTCTGTCGGTGAGACTCCTGCGTTTATTTTTTAGTGTTTGCTTGAATATTACATGACTTCCTTGGCCGCGTTCACGAGCTGCTCGTTGCCGGTCTGCGTCGTGCCGCTGGCGGCCTGCTGGTAGCTCGCTTGCACGCTGTCGAAGCGCTTCATGACCTCATCCTGCGTGTCCTTCGTGATCTGCGGCATATCCTGCGTGCCATAGACCTTGTTGAACGCCGCGCCGGCCTGCTCGAAGCCCTTCTGCACCGCCGTGCGCATCTGCTCCAGTTTCTTCTCATCGCCGCCGGCAATCGAGGTCGCCATATCCATGATGCGGCCGGCTACCGCGTCCACCGACCAGTCGCCGCCCTCGCCGATGGCCTGCTTCGCCTCATCCGGCGTCGTTGCCACCGACGGCAGGACGAACTTGCTCGTGTCGATCTGCAAACCGTCGAAGTTCAGCTTGCCGATGCCCTCAGCCTGATAGCCCTGAAGCTTGGCGTTGATTTCCGTGAGCTGGCTGATCATGAGCTGCTGGCTCTTGGAGACATCATCCTGGAGCTTCGAGATTTCGTCCAAAGAAAGCCCCTTGGTGTCACCGGTGCCTTGCGTCGCCAGATTCACCGTATAGGGCGGCGTATTGAGCCCCGTTGCCTGGGAAGCCTGCGCGCCCGCATCTTTTTCCGTGCCTTGCGCCTGCTGCTGATTCTGCGCGTTCAGCAGCGCCTGCGTCGTATTCTGCCGGATGGCGGCGGCATTGTTGTTGATTTCCATAGTCCGTTTCCTCCTTCATGACTGAGAAGCCCATTCCTTCGGTGCGATCCATAGAAATTCGGAGTTCTTTCCGTATATTATACATCATTTTCTGCGAAATGTCTTGGAAAAACTTGGCAATAAATATAAATTTATGATATGATTTGTTCGGAAAAGGTGTTGCATAAACGGTAGGCGGCCGATTCTAAGCCCCTGGAAGGGGGCAATGCTGATGACTACGTACGATTTTTTCGCGTTTCTGGTTTTGCTGGTCGCGTTGATTGTAGCCATCAAGGCATGAGAAAAGCCGCCCTACAGTTCCCAGGCTGAGGCGGCTATTCTCTGGCTTATCTCGTTCGGGGCTGGCCGTTTTACCGGCAGCACATTTTCTCTATGCCTATTATACCTTGTTTCCGTCCCGTCGTCAACGGTTGTTCTGTTGGGTTTATCCCACAAAAATCAGAAATGACCGCCCCTCTCCCAAAGATGCGCGGTCATTCTGACTCAACAATTTGGGGCTGGCCGTTTTACCGGCAGCACCTTTTCTGAGTTTACTATAGCGGTTTTGCCCTGGTTCGTCAAAGCAAATTTGGACAGTGGTCCGTCAATTCATGGGCGGCATATTTCACGTTTGACCAAAAAAATTGAAAAAACCGTGAAAAAAACGAAAAAAACCCTTGCAAAATGATTTCGTTTGTGCTAGATTAGCGGTAGCCGGATTTTTGGGCGGGGAAACCCTTGAGGAAACGTGGACACTCACCGGAAACCCTCCGAAAAGATTCGGCCGCCGAATCCACATCTTTTATTTTTAAGGAGGAGTTTCTGTATGAAAAAGACTCTCGTGTCCGCTCTGACCACCGCGTTGGTCGTCGGCGCCGCTTCCACTACGTTTGCGGCTGCCAATCCGTTTGAGGATGTCCCGGCCGATCACTGGGCCTATGACGCTGTTGCTCAGCTGGCTGCTGACGGCGTCATCGAAGGCTATGGCGACGGCACCTACCGTGGCGACCAGGAGATCACCCGTTATGAGATGGCCCAGATGGTTGCCCGCGCCATGGCGAAGAACAACGTCTCCGGCGCTGACAAGGCCATGATCGACAAGCTGGCCGCTGAGTTCGCCGATGAGCTCAAGAACCTCGGCGTCCGCGTTGCCGCTCTCGAGAAGAAGGTTGACAACGTCATCTGGAAGGGCAAGGTCCGCTATCGTTACATCAGCCGTAGCGAGAACAACACCAGCGGCCACAACCAGAAGGTCAATGGCCTGCTGTTCCGGCTCGAGCCCCAGGCTACCATCAACAAGCACTGGGTCGGCAAGGCTCGTATCGACTACAACAGCAACACCGAGATGAACGATGCCGCGAACATCAACAGCGTCACGGTTGATCGTATCTATGTCGAGGGTACTTATGGCGATACCAAGATTTATCTTGGTAAGTTCCCCAACAAGACGCAGGCTGACTACGGTATGATCCTCGATGATCGTATGGCCGGCGGTAAGGTTGTCTTCGGTAAGGATGTCAAGGTCAGCCTGGCGGCTGCCCGTTACAACATGACCAATTACGGCGCGTTCACCCACGGCGGCAACGGCGAGGGCAACGGTATGCCGGGTTCCTATCGCGGCAATCGCACGAATACGGCCAGCTATCTGGGATTCGAGGTTTACAATGACCGTGCCAAGAAGTTCACTTGGGGCCTCGGCTATCACCACCTCCGCAACAAGGCCCAGTTCAACGACGTCGTTACGGGCATTGGCAAGAACAACATCAACATCTTTGACATCGGTCTCGGCTACAAGTTCGACAAGAACCTGAACCTGACTGCCGCTTACGCGCAGGCCAGCGGTGCCAAGGGTGAGTTTGACGAGTCCAAGTACAAGCGTTCCTATGCGTTCCAGCTCAATTACAAGGGCGCGAAGGCCAGCAAGGTCAATTCCTGGGGTGCTTTCCTCGCCTATCGTCACCTCGGTGATTTCTCCACCATCCATCCGACCGCGAAAGAGTTCGGCCCGATGAATGGCGGCGAGAAGGGCTGGGAGATCGGCCTTTCCTGGACGCCGTTCAAGAACGTCCTCGGCAAAGTCCAGTACTTCGCCGGCAAGGAAATCTACAGCTCCAACAAGGTTCGTGCTGTCTGGACGGAGCTCAACTTCAACTTCTAATATCCTTTGGCAACAACAAAAGCCCCGGCTTCGGCCGGGGCTTTTCGTATGGGAGAGGGTGCCGGCTTTCCTGGCAGCGCAGATACTGCTTGACATTGCCGGGCAAAACGGCTATCATTAGAGCCGGTTTTTTTTTACATGAATATCCGTTTTCTGGCGGATGATGGAGGGATTTGTTCATGGAAACACTCATTCCCCTGTTGAACAGCATCGATTCGTTCATGTGGGGGCCGCCGCTGATCGTGTTGCTCGTCGGCACCGGTATCTATCTGACCGTCCGTTTGGGGCTCATCCAGGTCTTTCGCTTGCCGAAGGCGCTGTCGCTGATTTTCAGCGCCCAGAACAAGGGCGAGGGGGATGTTTCGAGCTTCAAGGCGCTTTGCGTGGCGCTGGCGGCGACGGTGGGAACCGGCAATATCGTCGGTGTAGCCACGGCAGTAAAGGTCGGCGGACCGGGGGCGATTTTCTGGATGTGGGTCGCGGCGTTCTTTGGGATGGCGACGAAGTACGCTGAGGGTCTTTTGGCCGTGAAGTTCCGCACGACGGACGAGAAGGGCGAGATCGCCGGTGGCCCGATGTTCTACATCAAGAACGGCATGGGGGAGAAATGGGCGCCGATGGCGGCGTTTTTTGCCTTTGCCTGCATCCTGGTCGCTTTCTTTGGCATCGGCACCTTCCCGCAGGTCAACGCCATCGTGGACAGCATGAAGATCTCGTTTGGCCTGCCGGTTGTCGTGACCGACGCGGCCATCACAATCCTGATCGCCGCTATCACCATCGGTGGTCTCCAGAGCATCGCCCGGGTGGCGGAGAAAATCATCCCGTTGATGGCGGTCATCTATATCCTCATCAGCCTGGGGCTGATTGTCATGCATCTTTCTGCAGTGCCGGATGCTCTTGCCCTGATTTTCCACAGCGCCTTCAACGGCGAGGCGGCGGTGGGCGGTTTCGCTGGCTCCACGGTCCGCATGGCGATGCAGAACGGCATTGCCCGCGGCGTCTTCTCCAATGAATCCGGCCTCGGCTCGGCGCCGATTGCCGCTGCTGCCGCCAAGACGAAATGGCCGGCGGAGCAGGGGCTCATCTCGATGACGGGAACCTTCATCGATACCATCATTATTTGCTCGATGACGGGCCTGGCGCTGATCCTGACCGGTGTCTGGAAAGGCGACGCGGCAGGGGCGATGATGACGACCAGCGCTTTTGCTGCCGCCTATGGCGACTTCGGGGCGAAAATTCTGACCGTGTCGCTGGTACTGTTCGCTTTCACGACGATTCTCGGCTGGAATTACTATGGGGAGCGGGCCTGCATCTATCTGTTCGGCACGAAGGGCGTCATGCCGTACCGCTTGATTTTCATTGCCCTGGTGGCTTCGGGGGCATTCCTGAAGCTCGAAGCGATCTGGATTTTGGCGGACATCGTGAACGGCCTCATGGCCATCCCGAACCTCATTGCCCTGATTGCCCTGGCGGGGGTCATCGTGTCCGAGACGAAGCTGTATTTCGATCACCTGGCGAAGGAGCGCCGTTGAGCGGGGCACATCTTTCCCCGGAAGGCAGTTGGGCGCCGAAAAATTGACATTGCTTACCGAGGCGTGTTATATTATAAGGTAGCACGCGCGCGCTTTGGCTGGCCGGAGCGGCGGGCATGGCCCGCCGGTCTGGCTTACGCTTCCCGGCTTTGGGATGCGGGACTTTCAAAAGGCTGGCTGGTGCCGGCCTTTCTTTTTGAGGAAATGACGCGCGCAGGTTGGGGGAAAGAAAATGATTCGCGTGGTTTTCCTATGGCTGGCAGCGTTGCTGTTCCTGGGGCAGCCCGGCATGGCAGCGGCGTCGGCCTTTGGTGACAAGGTGTCTCATCTGGCGGAGATCAAAGCGGTTCGTGTCGGCGCGGCGGCCGACCATGTCCGCATCGTGGTGGACGCGACGAAGGAAGTTACGTACAAGACGATGGTGTTGTCAGGGCCGGGGCGGGTGGTCGTGGATATCGCCGGGGCCTGGCTGAATCCCAGCGTAGCCCGGGATATCCCGTTGGACAGCCGGTTTGCCAGCCGCATCCGAGTAGGGCAGTTCGACAAGACAACCGTCCGTGTCGTGGTGGAAACGACCGTGACAAAGGGAAACTTTGATGTCTTCTCTATCGCCGGCGGTGAGAACGCGGCCCCGTACCGGGTGGTAATGGATTTCGGCCGCACCGGCGCCGGCAGCGAAAAAGGGGAATACGGGACGGCGGAGAAGCCGAAGGATGCGCCGCCGGAGAATCCGGAGCCGGAAACGCCGGAGACGCCGAAGGAGGAGAAGCCGGGCGAGGAGACGGAAAAGCCGGCAGAGACGAAGACGGAAAAAGAGCCGGATCCGGAAGCGAAAAAGGACGCCGAGGGAACAGAGAAGAAGGAATCGGCCGGGGAAGCGGGCGAATCCACCAAAAAGGATGAGAAGAAGGACGGCGAAAAGCCGGCTACGGAAAAGAAGGAGGAGGCAAAGTCCGAGGAAAAGGAGGAGCCGATTCCTGAGCCCAAATTCTCGCCCGGTCTCAAGGGGAAGAAGATTTGCCTCGATCCCGGACATGGCGGCGAGGATGCCGGCGCCATCGGGCCGACGGGCGTTACCGAGAAGAGCGTGACGCTGCGGATTGCCAAGGAAGTAAAAGACTTGCTGGAAAAGGCGGGAGCGAAGGTCATCATGACCCGGGAGACCGATACCGAAGTTTCGCCGAAGCACCGGCAGGCGACGGACATCGACGAGCTCCAGGCCCGCTGCGACGTGGCGAACAAGGCAAAGGCGGATATCTTTGTGAGCATCCATATGGATTCCTTCACCAGCCGCGAGGCGTCGGGCACCACCGGTTTTTATTACGAGAAGGGAACGGCGGCCAGCCGCCGTCTGGCGCAGGCCATTCAGGCCCCGCTTTACAAGCTGTTGAAGACGACGAGCCGCGGCATCAAGACCTGCAATTTCTATGTGGTTCGCAAGACGAACATGCCGGCGACGCTGATCGAGGTGGCGTTCCTCTCCAACCCGAAAGAGGAGAAACTGATGAACTCGAAGCAGGGCGTGACGAAAGCTGCGACGGGCATCGTGCAGGGCATTTCGGATTTCTTTGGCAAATGATTGGATGATATAGGAGGATGGGCATGGCGGAACAAGAAAAGACGATGGAGAAGAACCAGACGCTGCTGAAGATGGAGGCGCTCTTGAAAGAAGAGACGGAGAAGCGCAAGAAACAGATCATGCGCCGCGAGGTGCCGGAGAAGCGCACTCTGGAAAACGGACTCATGACGCTGACGAAGGCGGAACTCGACGACATCCGTTACAACGTAGGGCTTTCCGGTACCAGCGGCCTTTCCAAAGCGGAGCTGGTAGAGAAGCTCGTCCCGGCGGTGGTGAAGTTCGCCGGCGAGTGGTTTGTCTCGATGTTTGATGAGCAGTACCAGGCAATGCGTCACCTGGTGGAGCGGGAAGGCCTGTCCACTCAGTTCCGGCCGGACGAGGCGCGTCTTGACTACTTCCAGGGCATTGGCGTGGTGCTTTCCGGGGCTTATCACGACAAGCCCGCCTGGTATATGCCGGACGAGATCATGGCGGAGTTCAGGAAGCTCGACAGCAGTACCTTCGCCAAGATCGTCGAGTGGAATACCGACATTTTCCGCGTGGCGTCAGGGCTCCTTTTCTACTACGGCGTCCTCGACCACGACCAGCTCTTTTCCAAGGTGAAGCCCTATATTGGGGCGGAGGATGACTTCCGCTTCGTGGATTTCATGCGGGTGATGATGAACGGCGTCTGCTGGCATACGAACATCGCCATGTCGGAGAAATACGCCTACTATTACACGGTGATGGACCCGGCGAAGACCTGGGAGGCCCAGCAGTCGGTGGCGGTGGGCTACGCGAAGCTGCCTTACACGAAGGTCTATGACGCCGGCGAGGAAAACTACATCGAGGCTACGGACGCTTACAAGGCGATGGCGCAGTTCTTCATGCGGGCCTTCGGGGCGGATGTGCTCCAGGCGGCCAACATCGCCGGCGAGATCACGATCCTGTTCCAGAACGGCGGCAAGATGAAAGACGTGCTGAAGTATATTGGCACTGTGGGGACGCTGGATGACGCGTTGGAAGAGGAGTTGGGGCCGCTGCTGATGGCGTTCCACAACTCGCTGCGGCTTTGGGCCTTCAAGGGCCATACGCCGGAGGAAATGGTCTCGGGCAAGCTCGACCCGGAGGAAGAAGAAACGCCTGACATGGGCCACCGGAAGAAGAAGGTAGGGCGGAACGATCCCTGCCCCTGCGGCAGTGGCAAGAAGTACAAGAACTGCTGTATGCGCGGGACACCGGCGGACGAAAAGGACGAGGCGTAAGGAAAAAAGCGGCGTCTCGCTCTGGCGCCGCACCGGTAAATCGGCAGGGTGAACAGGAGGCGACGGAAAGTGAGAGGACGAAAGCTCGCAGCGGTTTTCTTCATCGGACTCTTGTTTTTCAGCGGCCAGATGCCGTTTCTATCGCCATCGGGAACCGATACGGTGCTGGCCGCCCCCAGGAAGCCCCGCCGACCGCCGCCAAAGCCACGCCAAAAGCCTGAGCCCATGAACTACGAGCGGGCCGTGAGCATCGAGGACAAGGAACACGAGCGTCGGGTGCGGCTGATCTACAAGCATCTCAAGAATCACAAGCCCTTGCGGGAATATGAGCTGCAAAAGGAAATGGAGCGCCATCAAAAGCGGCTGGAGGAAATCGAGAAAAAGTACGGCGGGCGCTAGGCTGGACGTGTGTGACCGGGCCACGCTGCCCGCTTTTCCACAGGCCGGGCACGGGGGAGTGGCAAGTTTTTTGAGAAAAATGCTGAGAAATTTGCGTTTCCCTCTTGCCAAGAAGAGAAAAATCGGCTATAATATCCATTGTTGAAATGCGCTGTTAGCTCAGTTGGTTAGAGTATCACCTTGACATGGTGGGGGTCGCAGATTCGATTTCTGCACAGCGCACCACTTGCAAACCCGGCTGGTTTTTGCCAGCCTTTTGTTTTATCCTTGCTCAAATAGCTCAGTTGGTTAGAGCACCATCGTCACATGGTGGGGGTCCAGCGTTCGAGTCGCTGTTTGAGCACCAGAAAGACAAGGGAACCGAAGCGGTTCCCTTTTTTTGCGCTTCCGGGCGCACCAAAAGAAAACCCCCGGCGAGGCCGGGGGTAAATTATTATATGGGGTTGCCAACGGAAGCAGTATCAGCCGCGCTTTTTCTTCAGGTATTCGTCGATGGCGGCGGCAGCTTTCTTGCCGGCCCCCATGGCCAGGATGACGGTGGCGGCGCCGGTGACGATGTCGCCGCCGGCGAAGACACCGGGCTTCGTGGTGGCGCCGGTCTCATCGGCGATGATGTTGCCGCGCTTGTTGGTGTCCATGCCGGGCGTTGTCGAGGCGACGATGGGGTTCGGCCCCTGGCCGATGGCCATGACGACGGTATCGACCTCAAGCTCGAATTCGGAGCCCTTGATGGCAACGGGGCTGCGGCGGCCTGAGGCGTCAGGCTCGCCGAGCTCCATGCGGACGCATTTGAGGGCCCGTACCCAGCCCTTGTCGTTGCCGAGGACTTCCACCGGATTGTTGAGGAGCTGGAAATCGATGCCCTCTTCTTTCGCGTGGTGAACTTCCTCCTTGCGGGCCGGTAGCTCTTCCTCGCCGCGGCGATAGACGATATAGACGTGCTCGGCGCCGAGGCGCAGCGCTGTGCGGGCGCCGTCCATGGCCACGTTGCCGCCGCCGACCACGGCGACTTTCTTGCCGACGCGGATCGGCGTCGCGTAGTCGGGGAAGCGATAGGCTTTCATGAGGTTGCAGCGGGTCAGGAACTCGTTGGCGGAGTAAACGCCGTTGAGATTCTCGCCGGGGATGTTCATGAAGTGCGGCAGGCCGGCGCCGGTGCCGACGAAGACGGCGTCGAAGCCCTCTTCCTCCATGAGCTCGTCAATGGTGTAAAGCTGGCCGACGACGGTATTGACTTCGATTTTGACGCCCATCTTTTCCAGGTTGGCGATTTCCTTTTTGACGATGGCGTCCTTCGGCAGACGGAACTCGGGGATGCCGTAGGAGAGCACGCCGCCCGCTGTGTGCAGGGCCTCGAAAATGGTCACGCGATAGCCGCGGCGGGCCAGATCGCCGGCGGCGGAAAGCCCGGCCGGGCCGGCGCCGATGATGGCAACCTTTTGGGCGTCCGGCGCGTAGTCAATGGGCTTGACTTCTTTGTTTTGGGCCATTTCCCGGTCGGCGGCGAAGCGTTCCAGGCGGCCGATGGCGACGGATTCGCCCTTGTTGCCGAGGACGCAGTGCTTCTCGCACTGGTTCTCCTGCGGACATACACGGCCGCAGACCGCCGGCAGGGCGTTGGATTCCCTGATCTTGGCGATGGCGCCGTCGAAGTCGCGCTCCTTGATTTTGGCGATGAATTCCGGGATGTTGACCTCTACCGGGCAGCCCTTGCGGCACTGGGGAATCTTGCAGTGGAGACAGCGCTCCGCTTCGGCGACGGCCGTTTCCTCGTCATAGCCCAGAGCGACTTCGTTGAAATTGTGGGCGCGGACCTCGGGGGCCTGCTCCGGCATAGGATGTTTCTTCAGTGACAGCGCCATTATGCATTCCTCCCCAGCCCGATGCGGCAAACATGATCTTTTTCCTCGGCTTCCATCTCGCGGTACATGCCCTGCCGTTCCCGAAGGCCGGCGAAATCGACGAGGTGGCCGTCAAACTCCGGCCCGTCCACGCAGGCGAACTTCGTCTCGTCGCCAATCTGCACGCGGCAGCCGCCGCACATGCCGGTGCCGTCCACCATGATGGGATTCAGGCTGACGATGGTTTTCAGCTTGTACGGGCGGGTGGCTTCGACGACGCTCTTCATCATCACGACGGGGCCGATGGCGTAAACGAGGTCGATTTTCTCGCCCCGGTCCACGAGCTGCTGCAGGGCCGTGGTGACGAAGCCCTTGATGCCGTAACTGCCGTCGTCGGTGGTGATGATTACCTCGTCGCTGACGGCCTTCATCTCCGGCTCCATGATCAGGATGTCCTTGCTGCGGGCGCCCATGATGGAGATGACCTTGTTGCCCGCCTCGTGCATACCGCGGGCGATGGGATAGACCGGCGCGACGCCGATGCCGCCGCCGATCATGACAACGGTGCCGAGCCCCGGCTCGACTTCGGAGGGCTTGCCCAGCGGACCGACGAAATCGAGGATGGAATCCCCCTCATTGAGCTCGGACAGAAGCTGGGTTGAGGCGCCGACCGCCTGGAAAATGATGGTGATAATGCCCTTTTCCCGGTCAAAATCGGCGACGGTCAGCGGGATGCGCTCGCCCTCCTCGTTGACCCTGAGGATGATGAACTGTCCGGGTCGCGTCTTCTTCGCCAGCCGCGGCGCCTCCACGTCGAACCGGAACACACCCGGTGACAGCTCATCCTTTTTCAGAACCTTGAACATCACTGCTCCCCCTTTGAATTATGTTTTGTATGGTAAAAAAGTGGAACTGCATTATGATCAGGCAAGAACGCCCTTCAGATAGGCCGCGAGGTTTGCCTTGATGGGCATGAGATAGATATTGCCACCGCGCTTTTGGGCGAAAGCGCGGACCGCGCGGGCGAATTCAATGCTCCATTCGAGCGTCGGCGCAAAGCCCTTGGGAAATACCACATGATTCTTGAGCTCCCAGTAGCTCTGGGAGGCAACGGACTGGACCGGTGAGGCGCCCCAATAGACTTCAAGGCCGTCCAGCATATCGGCGTAGATTTCCAGAAAGCGCATGTCGAAGAAGGGCTGGGTAAAGAACCCCGCCGCCCCGGCCTGTAGCTTACGGCGGACGCGGTATTGCTCCTGCTGCAGACTGCCCCGGTACTGGTCGATACCGGCGTAAACGCGGATGCCCGGTAGCTCCTCGCGGAACTTGCGGATGACATCGGTGGTCACTGTGGGATAGACGGTATGCTTCATATCCTGCGGCGGGTCGCCCTCGATGACGAGAACCTCGCGGATATCGTGCTCCCGCAGGAAACTTCCCATGGTGAGGGGGCGGGTGAGATCGACGTCCATCGCCCGGATATGGGGCATGGCGGCGGGGGAGAACTCCCGGGCAATCGCTGCGCCCTCCCAGCTCCGCACTTCGTAGCGCAGGAGGTCGGGGATATTGATGAGGTCAGCAGAGCAGCCGGTGTCCTTAACCAGTTGCAGGTCTTCCCGGAGGCCCTCGGCGCTCCGCGGCACCAGCTCGACGGATATGCGTCCCATAGCGCGCCTCCTTCCCTCAGAAGAGGCCGGTGATCCGGCCCGCTTCGTCGATGTCCATAGCCTCCGCCGCCGGGTGTTTCGGCAGTCCCGGCATGGTCAGGATATCGCCGGTCAGGGCCACGATGAAGCCGGCCCCGGCCGAGACGCGAAGCTCCCGCACGGTGATGGAGAAGCCTTGGGGCCGCCCCGTCTTCGTAGCGTCGTCCGACAGCGAGTATTGCGTCTTCGCCATGCAGACCGGCATCTTGTCGAGGCCCAGAGCCTCGATTTCCGCCAGTTGCTTTTGGGCCGACGGCGTGAAGACGACACCGTCGGCGCCGTAAACGGTGCGGGCGACGGTTTTGATCTTTTCGGGGATGGGGGCCCCGGAATCGTAAAGCGTATGGAAATCCGCTGCCTTCGTCATCGCTTTTTCCACCGCGGCCGCCAGCGCCTGACCGCCTTCGCCGCCCTTGGCCCAGACTTCGGACAGGGCGACATCGGCGCCGAGCTTGTGGCATTTCTCCTCCACGAAGGACAGCTCCTCCGGGGTGTCGGTGGGGAAGGCGTTGACCGCCACCACCGCCGGCAGCCCAAAAGCCTGGATGCTCTCGATGTGTTTCAGGAGGTTCGCCATGCCCTTTTCCAAGGCCGCCATATCCACTTTGGCCAACTCCGTCTTCGGCAGGCCGCCGTGCATCTTGAGAGCGCGCACCGTGGCCACGATGACCACCGCGTCGGGATGGAAACCGGCGAAGCGGCACTTGATGTCAAGGAACTTCTCCGCCCCCAGGTCGGCGCCGAAGCCGGCCTCCGTCACCACGACGTCGGCGAATTTCAGCGCGAATTTCGTAGCGATGATGCTGTTGCAGCCGTGGGCGATGTTGGCGAAGGGGCCGCCATGGATGAAAGCCGGTGTTCCCTCGATGGTCTGTACCAGATTCGGCTTGATGGCGTCCTTGAAGAGAAGCGCCAGAGCGCCGGTGACGCCGAGCTCCTTTGCCCGGACTGCCCGGCCGTCCCGGGTATAGGCGACGATGATCTCGCCCAGGCGGCGCTTCATGTCCATGAGGTCGGTGGAAAGACAGAGAATCGCCATCATTTCCGAGGCCACGGTGATGTCGAAGCCCGTCTCCCGCGGCACGCCGTGGGCCTTGCCGCCAAGTCCGATCACCACATGGCGGAGTGCCCGGTCGTTGAGGTCCAGCACCCGCTTCCAGACGACGCGGCGCACATCGATGTCCAGCGCGTTGCCCTGTTGGATATGGTTGTCAACGACGGCGGCCAGCAGGTTGTGGGCCGTGGTGATGGCGTGGAAATCGCCGGTGAAGTGGAGGTTGATGTCCTCCATCGGCACGACCTGGGCGTAGCCGCCGCCGGCCGCACCGCCCTTGAGCCCGAAGCAGGGCCCCAGTGACGGCTCCCGGAGCGCCACTGCCGTTTTTTTGCCACGCTGCCGGAAAGCGTCCGCCAACCCGACACTGGTGGTCGTCTTGCCCTCGCCGGCCGGCGTCGGATTGATGGCGGTGACGAGAACCAGCTTACCGTTTGGCCGGTCCTTGACGCGCTCCCAGGCGGAAAGGGCAATTTTCGCCTTGTACCGCCCGTACAGTTCCAATTCGCTCTCCGGGATATCCAGTTTCTCCGCGATCTCCTGGATGGGCTGGAGCGTCGCTTCCTGCGCGATTTCAACATCCGATTTCATATTGTTTCCCCCTCTCACGATTTTAAGACAGTTCCTGTATCTTTCTGCTCATACTATTTTTTGGCGCCTGCCTGGAGTCGGGCCGCCGTCACCGTGTTCTGCATCAGCATGGCGATGGTCAGCAGCCCGACGCCGCCCGGCACTGGCGTGATAGCTCCGGCGACCTCGCTGACGGCCTCGAAATCGACATCGCCCACGAGCTTTTTCGGGGCGATGCGGTTGATGCCGACGTCGATGACCGTCGCCCCGGGCTTTACCATATCGGCGGTGACGAAGCCCGGCTTGCCCACGGCGGCAACGAGGATGTCCGCCTCCCGGGTGATGGCGGCCAGATCCTTCGTGTGGGAGTGGCAGACGGTGACAGTGGCGTTGCGCTGCAGCAGCAGGTTCATCATCGGCTTGCCGACGATGTTGCTGCGGCCGATGATGACGGCCCGGGCCCCGTCAATGGGAATCTCCGCCAGCTCCAGCATGCGGACGCACCCGGCGGGCGTGCAGGGCACCAGCGACGCCTCGCCGACGGACAGGCGGCCGACATTCACCGGATGGAACCCATCCACATCCTTGACGGGATCGATGCGGTTCAGTATCTCGGATTCCGCTGCCGCCAGCCCTTTCGGCAACGGCAGCTGGACGAGGATGCCATGGATTCTGTCGTCGCGGTTCAGATCGTCAATCCGGGCCAGAAGTTCTTCCTTCGTCGCCGTCTCCGGCAGCTCCACCGCCAGGGAAAAGATGCCCAACTCACCACAGGCCTTGTGCTTGTTGCGGACATAGACTTCGGAGGCCGGGTCGTGGCCGGCAATGACCACCGCCAGCCCCGGCATGACGCCGGTTGCTTTCAGGATTTTTTCCGCTTCCAACCGGGCGTCCTCCTTGATTTTCGCCGCGAAGTCCTTGCCGTATAAGATTCGTGCCGCCATATCACTGTTCACTCCCGTTTGCATTTTTTATTCGATGCCAATGAGCGCTAAGACCCCCGCCTCTAAAGCGGAAGATAAGCGATCGTAAAGCTTTGGGTGAATTCGGCTACATAACAGTCTCTTTTTACGCCAAGCTCCACCAGGTACAGAGGAACATCGCCACCGAGACGATGCCGTTGCGCATGAAATACGCCTGGGTCAGCCGGCTGAAGCCTATTTACCGGGAACCATTGATATACGGGACTAACCAAATAATTCCGAATGACTGCCTACGCGATACATTATGAGTATAAGCATATCGTCATTGATCTCGTAGACCAGAAGCCAATCCGGTTCAATGTGGCACTCGCGGCTACCCTCGTATTCACCCCGTAAACCATGGTCGTGGTATTTTTCATCCAAAACGTCACCATTTGCCAATTGCTCAATTACATCGTATAGTTTTTCCAAGTCTTTCCCTTGTTTTTTGGCCAATTTCAAATCTCGCTTGAATTGCCGGGTGAATCTGACCTCATATCTCATGATTCGAGTGCCGTCCGCAGCTCAGCCATATTGGTATATCCTTTTGCCTTCGGGTCGGCGGCAATCCTGCGGCCTTCCTCAATAGCGGCTTTGGTGACATGATTCGGCGTATCAAGCGTTAAGGGAAACGGTATACCATGTGCCCGGATGGTAGCCTTCAAAAAAAGATTGATTGCCGATGTCATGGTCAGCCCCAGCTCGTTGAACACCGCCTCAGCTTGCGCTTTTATCTCATGACTGGTACGAACATTCAAATTTGTCGTTTGCATATTCAACACCTCAATCAATTGTGTATCGGATGCCTTTATTTCCATATAGTGCACCATTATGTCAAGCTCCACCAGGTACAAAGGAACAACGCCACCGAGACGATGCCGTTGCGCATGAAATACACCTGCGTCAGCCGGCTAAAATCGTAGGGAGCGACGATGCTGTGCTGATAGACGAGCGTCAGCGCCGCAATCAGGACGCCGAGGTAATAGGGCCAGCGAAGGCCGCAGAGAATGCCCAGCAGCAGGAAACAGGCCACACAGAGGACATGAAGCCAGCGAGCCAGCCGCATTGCCTGGGGGGCGCCCAGGGCCGTCGCCAGCGAGTGCAGGCCGTGAGCCCGGTCAAAGGCTTCATCCTGCGCCCCGTAGATTGCGTCGAAGGCGCCAATCCATATCCCGACGGCCAGGCACAGCACCACCATCGGGAAGTCAATCGTCCCCCGCACCGCTACCCAGCCGCCGGCGGGGGCCATGGCGATGGCGATGCCGAGGACGCCGTGGCAGGCGAAGGTGAACCGTTTCATGTAGGGATAGACGAGGAAGGGCAGCGCCGCCAGCGGCAGCAGCTTCAGGCAGATGGGCGGCAGTTGGCCCACCGCGAAAAGGCAGATCATGAGGTTGGCGATGATGAGCCCGACGGCCTCTTCTTTTGTGACCTCGCCGGTGACCATGGGGCGTCTGGTAAAGCGCGGGTGGACTTTGTCGTATTTGAGGTCCACGAGGTTGTCGATGGCCAGCGCTGCGCTCCGGGCGCCGGTGATGGCCAGGGTAATCCAGAGCAGCGTTGACAGCTTTGGCACGCCGCCCGCCGCCAGGAATGCCCCCATATAAGCGAAGGGCAGATCGAAAATGGTATGATGCAGCGCGATATTCCGGATATGCGCCTCGATTTTACGCTTGATGGCCGCCGCCTCCTGTCGCCCGGTTCATCCGAGCCCGAATTCCTGCCAGCGCTTGGTCACGCGCTCTTTGATCTCGTCCGTCATTGTGATTTCGTCCGGCCATTCCCGGGTATGGCTTTCCTCCGGCCAGGAGCGGGTGGCGTCGATGCCGAGCTTCGTGCCCCATTTCGGCATCGGGGAGCTGTGGTCGAGGACGTCCAGGGGTCCGTCCACCAGCACCAGGTCCTGCCGGGCGTCGATGTTGTTGAAGACGCGCCACCAGACTTCCTGCTCGTTCTGCACGTCCACATGGGCATCGACGACGATGATCAGCTTCGTGAACATCATCTGTCCCATGCCCCAGATGGCCTGCATGACCTTCTTCGCCTGCTGGGGATAGGATTTCCTGATGGAGACCATGGCGCAGTTGTGAAAGACGCCGGAAAAGGGCAGGTTGATATCGACGATTTCCGGGATCATCTGCTGCAAAAGCGGCAGGAATATGCGCTCCGTTGCCTTGGCGATATAGCAGTCCTCCATCGGCGGCCGGCCGACGACGGTGGCGGCGTAGATGGGATTCCGCCGGTGAGTGATGCAGGTGATATGGAACACCGGGTAATCGTCGGCCAGCGAATAGTAGCCGGTATGATCGCCGAAGGGGCCCTCGCGGCGGCTCTCGCTGACATCGACGTAGCCCTCCAGCACGATCTCGCTGGTGGCCGGTACCTCGAGGTCCACGGTCACGCATTTCGTGAGCTCCACCGACTTATGACGCAGGAAACCGGCGAAGACCATCTCGTCGATGTCCCGGGGCAGCGGCGCTGTGGCGGCGTAGATGAGGGCCGGGTCGGCGCCGATGGCCGCCGCCGCCTCGAGCCGCGTGAAGCCCTGCTCCCGGGCGTCGCGGTAGTTCTCGGCGCCGTTCTTGTGGATGTGCCAGTGCATCCCGGTGGTGCGGCTGTCGTATTTCTGCAACCGGTACATGCCGACGTTGCGCTTGCCGGTGGCCGGGTTCTTGGTGAAGACCAGCGGCAGCGTCACGAAGGGGCCGCCGTCCTGGGGCCAGCATTTGAGAATAGGGATATTGTCCAGCGAGGGATTGTCCCGCTCGATGACCTCCTGGCAGGGGGCGTGACTCACGTATTTCGGGAAATTGATGGCGTTCTTCGCCATGGGAATCAACGATACCAGGTCCATCTTATGGGAAAAGGAAATGTAGGGCAGCCGCAGCAGGTTCCGTATCTCGTCGGCGATGTCATCGAGCTTTTCCACGCCGAGGGCCAGCGACATCCGCTCGTAGCTGCCGAAAGCGTTCATCAGCACGGGCATATCGTAGCCTTTGACGTTCTCGAAGAGCAGCGCCACATTGTCCGGCCCGGTTTTCTTGGAGACGCGGTCGGTGATTTCGGTGATCTCGAGCTCGGCGTCCACTTCCGCCCGGACGCGCTTCAGCCAGCCGCGCTGCTCCAGGGCCGCTATGAATTCGCGCAGGTCTTTATACGCCAATGGTTTTCCCTCCTATTTCCGCATGACGAAGCGCACCGTCAGATAGCTGATCTCGTAAAGCAGGATGAGCGGCACCGCGATCATCGACTGGTTGAAGATGTCCGGCGTCGGCGAGACGACAGCGCCGATGACAAAGGCCAGGAAAATCACCAGCCGCTGCTTGTTCCGCAGGAACTCGGAGCCAATGAAGCCGAGTTTGGCGAAGACGATGATGATGAGCGGCAGTTCGAACACGACGCCGAAGGGCAGGATGAACGATATCACGAAGTCGAAATACTGGTGGAGCGTGAACATGGGCTGCAGGTTCTCGGTGCTGAAGCCGACGAAGAACTTGATGGCCGCCGGCAATGCCAGGAAGAAGGCGAAGGCCAGCCCGGTAAAGAAGAGCAGCACCGACGAGGGCACCAGAATGCCGATGACAGTGCGCTCCTTGATGGTCAGTGCCGGCAGCACGAACTTCCAGGCCTCGTAGAAAATCACCGGCAGGGCCAGCAAAAAGCCGGCGAAGAAAGCGATTTTCAGATAGGTGAAGAACGCCTCCGCCGGCTGCAGATAGTAGAGCTTTCCCGTCGGCAGCGTAATCAGCCCCATGATTTCTTCGATATAGTAATAGGAAATGGCCGAACCGATGGCCACGGCAATCAACGAGCGGATGATGCGCTGCCGCAGTTCCTCTAGATGGCGGATCAGCGACATATTGCCCTCGACGTTCTCATCCTCATCGGACATGGGAAGATCCGGCGCTTCCTCCCGTTCCTCGGGCGGGAGCGCGATCGTGTCCTTTGCCGGTACCGTCTCCGGGGCGCTGGCCGGGCGCTTCTCTTCGCTTTCTTTTTCGGCGGTCATGGCTGTCTCTCCGTCCGGTGCCGCTTCACGCTTTTTCCTCCGGTTTCGTCTCCGGCTCTTTTGCCGGGGACTTCGTTGCCGCCTCGGTCACTTCGTTGGTGGCCCGCTTGAATTCGTTCAGGCTGCGGCCGATGGCCCGGCCGACTTCGGGCAGTTTGCCCGGGCCGAAGACTACCAGACCAATGATCAGGATGAGTACCAGTTCCGGTACGCCAATGCCAAACATAGCGCTTTGTCTCCTCTCGAATAATCAGATAAAATATCAGAAATCCCGGCGGCCAATGTAGTCAGCCGCTTTGATGAAGGCCCGCCGCACCGCTTCGGGGAGCGGCTCCGGCAGTGCCGCTTTGGCCTGCGCCAGATATTCGTCCGCCTTCGCCTGGGCGTAAGCGACACCGTCTGAGGCCCGGACAATGGACAGGGCCCGTTCCACCATAGCGTCGGTCATCGCTTCGTCGGTCACGATGGCCGTGAGCTCCGCCCGGTCGGGACTTTGGGCGAGAGCCCGGAGCACCGGTAGCGTCACGACGCCCTGCCGGATATCGTTGCCCGCCGGCTTGCCCAGCTTCGCCGCGTCGCCGGTGATGTCGAGCAGGTCGTCGGTGAGTTGGAAGGCCATGCCGATGGCGTGGCCGTACTTGTAAAGTCCCCGGGCCACCGCCTCCGGCGCCTGGGCAACCAAAGCGCCCATCTCTGAGCAGAGCGCCAGAAAATGGGCCGTCTTTTTTTCGATTCGTTCGTAATACGAAGCTTCGCTGAGCCCGGCTTGATACAGCGATGAATCCTGCAGGATTTCACCGGTCGAGAGCTCGCGGACCAGCTCGGCCAGGCGGACAGCGATTTCTTCGCCGTAGTCGCGGCCGGATACCAATGTGAACGCCTGGGCGAAAAGGAAATCGCCCCCCAGGATGGCCGCCTGGTTGCCCCAACGGGCGTTGGCGGTAGGCGAGCCCCGGCGCGTATCGGCGCTGTCAATCACGTCGTCGTGAACCAGCGAGGCCATGTGAATGATTTCAATCGCCACCGCCAGCGGCATCATCCGCGATTCCTTAAAAGCGGGTCCGGAGCGGGCCGCCAAAAGATAGAGCGCCGGCCGGAGCCGTTTCCCGCCCGAGCGGACGAGATGCGTCCCCATCTCCTGAAGAAGCGGGACGGGAGAGGACACGGCCCGGAGCAGTTCCTCCTCCAGCGTCGCCAGCTCTCTTTTTATGATTTGGAACATCGTAACATCTGCTATCTGCATTCCATCACCTGTGCTGGAAAAATAAATCCCGGGCCGCCCTCATTCCGGCACGCCCATTTCCTTCTGCCAGGCAGCGAGGTCCGCCAGCGTCACGGAATTCACGACCTCCTGCACCGCCGCGTCGATTCGCTCCCAAAGGCGAAGCGTCGGGCACTGAAGCCGCCGCTGGCAGTCGTTCGTTTCACCGTCCAGGCAGGCGACCGGCGCCAGGCTGCCTTCAATGAGTGTCAGGATGCTGCCGGCAGTATATTCCCCGGGATCTCTCGACAGACGGTAGCCGCCCTGGGGCCCCCGGCTGCTGCGGACGAAATCCGCTTTGGTGAGCACCGACACGATTTGCTCCAGGTATTTCTCGGAAATTCCCTGCCGCCGCGCGATATCCTTGATGCGGACCGGCGCATCTTTCCCGTGAAGGGAGACATCGATCATGAGGCGCAGCGCGTACCTGCCCCGTGTAGAAATCTTCACGTTCGCACCTTCTTGTTGAGTTTACTGGAGAGCGTTAGAATTTACGAGCGAAGTGAAAAATAATTCTTACGATCTCCGCATATACTCGCGGTGAGCTTACTTTGGTATTGCATATTTCTCTGACCGCGAGTATAGTCTGCCGGAAAAACGGCTATCGTTGTATATCATTATACCTTTTCCCGGCAAAAAAATAAAGGCGATAGAGAAAATAAGAAAAAGGGCGCGGAAGCGCCGTTATTTGCGACAAATGGAAACGCTTCTTTCTCCGCGCTCCTCTTCCCAAAAGTCACGAGACACGCTATAATAAAATTACTTAAACTCCCCACATGGAAAACAAGGCAAAATGCTTGAAATACGAGGGGTGTTGCGGAACAAAACGTTTCATAGGGGACGGTGCGTGATTCAAACATTTGGCCCTGGTTTCCCTGAACTGGGAACGGTGTTCCTCTTGATTATTGTTTGACACTATGTCAAGCGTTTTGTTCAGTAGAAAAAACCGCAAAAAATCGGATAAATATCAGATAAATACCGTAATAGCAAGGCTTTTACCTTTCGTCTCCATTTTGCATTTTGACGTTTTGACTTTTTATATCAATAAATCATTACTATCCAGTGGCATATCTCTCGTGATTTTTTGCTACGCTGTAGTTCTCGTTATACAGGCATTTAACCTCACTTCGCTATGGGAAGTTTGAATAACATTATATTTTGATAAAAGGGGGATACATCAATGAGTTGGAATATAGCCGCGAAAAAAGGTGAAATCTCTGATCGGGTGCTGATGCCCGGCGATCCTCTGCGGGCAAAGCACATCGCGGAGACGTTTCTGGAGGATGTCCGGGAATACAATCATATCCGCAATATGCTGGGTTTTACCGGGACATATAAAGGCGTTCGGGTTTCCGTCCAGGGCAGCGGCATGGGGATGCCGTCGATGGCGATTTACGCCACGGAGCTGGTGAAGGATTACGGCGTGAAGAAGATCATCCGCACCGGCACTTGCGGCGCTTTGCAGGATGGCATCCATGTACGCGATATCGTGATTGGCCAGGCGGCGACAACGGACTCCAGCATGGCGCTCAACATTTTCGGGCCGGGGCTGAGCTTTGCTCCAACGGCCGACTTCGCGTTGATGGAACAGGCGGTGGCAAAGGCGCGGGAACTCCATGTCCCCGTCCATGTCGGCAATGTGCTGTCGCAGGACCGGCTGTACGATGACGAGATCGACCTGAAGAAGCTGGCACGCTACGGTGTGCTGGCGGCGGAAATGGAGGCCGCGGCCCTCTACCTCATCGGGGCCCGGTATGATGTTCAGGCCGTCGGCATTTTCACGGTCAGCAACCATATCCTTACCGGCGAGGATACCACCGCTGAGGAGCGGGAGACCTCCTTCGACGATATGGCAAAGATCGCGCTGGAAACGGCGGTCATGGACTGAGGGCCGGCGTTCTGGCAATCTGCGCATCCGTTTCCGAGTTGACATCTATGCTATAATAAATTTTGATATTTCTTTGCGTAAGGAGGGAATCAGCATGACGATAACGAAGGACATGAGCATCATGGAGGTCGTCCAGAAGTATCCGGATACCGTCGAGGTTTTCATGAATTCCGGTATGGGCTGCCTGGGCTGCGCCGTGGCGCACTTCGAGAATATCGAGCAGGGCGCGATGGCGCACGGCATTGATATCGATGATCTGATGAAGCGGCTGAACGAAGTCGTCCCGGCGGCAGAGTGACCGCTTGCCGGCAAGGGAAGATTCTTTTGCTGCGCCTTTGGGAAAGCAAAGAGGCTGGCGATGAAGATTTCACTTCATCGTCAGCCTCTTTTATGTGAAAATGCTCAGAACGAGGGCACCCATTCGGCAAGTTTGGGATAGCCGGCGTCCATCAGGGCCCGCTGGAAGTTCTCCAGAGAGGCGGCAATCCGCGGGCAGCGGAGCCTCGCCTGGAAGCGGAGCAGCATATGGGTGTTGGCGCCGAAGGCCGGTACCCGGTGCAGCCGGTAAAGATCATCGCCGGGGAGGATATAGCCGAGGTCGACGGTGAAAGCGGCGCGATAGCCGGCGTCCCGCACCTGCTCTTCTATCACACCTGTGGTGAAACCGCAGGGATAAGCGAGGAAACGCACCGGCTGGCCAAGGCGCCACTCAATGGCGCGACGGGATTCGGCCAGCTGTTTTTTCACCTCCGCCGGGGTGCATTGCGTCAGCACCGCGTGGCTCAGCGTATGGCTGCCGAAGGAGATGCCGTCTTTCTGCATGGTGCGGGCCTGTTCCCAGGTCAGGTAGTTGGGATACTGCCCGACGTAATCGGATATCAGGAAAATCATCGCCTTCATTCCCCGCTCCTTGAGGATGGGATAGGCGTTCTCATAATTATCGATGTAGCCGTCGTCGAAGGTGATGAGGACCGGCTTTTCGGGTAGCGGGGCTCCGTTTTCCAGCGCGTCCGCCAGCTCGTCGGCGGTAATCGTCGTGTAGCCAGCATTTTTCAGGAAGTCCATTTCCGCAGCGAATTCCTCAGTGGTCAGCGTCAGCGGGTTCACGTCCCGGTTATTGATCTGGTGATAGTTCAGCACCGGGATGCCCGGCGGCTCAAAGAGCAGACAGGCGAGAACGGCAACCGCGATCAGGAGAATGGCGATGACCAGGCGTATCTTTAAGGCGCGCATATGATACCTTCTTTTCATCAAATGATATTCGCGTTCCATGATATAGCAACGACAGCGGACTGTCAAGCATTTCCGGGGGTGCATATCGGTCGGAATCGTGGTATAATCATGCGTGGCGTTTTTAATGACATTATATGGCATACAAAAAGGGAGGCGGTCCGGTGCGGGATGAGGAACGGTTGATACGGGAAATCTACAGGCTGGCGGGACCAGCGGAGAATATATCCCATGTCACGAACTGCATGACACGGCTCCGCCTGCAACTGGTGAAGAAGGATGACGCTCTGACGGAATCGTTAAAAAACGTTGACGGTGTACTGGGTGTGAACAATACGGAGAGTGAGCTTCAGATCATCCTGGGGCCGGGAAAGGCAAAGAAGGCCGCCGACGCATTGCAGGCATTGCTGAAGGGCGAGGACCGGCCCGCCGTCGGTGACGGCCAGGCGTTGCGGGAATCCCTGCGGGAGAAGAACGCGACGCCGGCGAAGCTTTTCTTCAAGCGGATTGCCGGCATCTTCATCCCGTTGATTCCGGGCTTCATCGCCTGCGGTCTCATCACCGGCTGCCTGGGATTTTTCCTGAAACTATTCCCGGCGATGGCGGCGTCGGTGCCGGCGAAACTGCTGGCGGTTGCGGGCAACGCGGTCTTCTGGGGCATGAATCTCTTCGTCGGGTACAACGCCGCCCAGGTCTTCGGCGGCTCGCCCATCCTGGGCGGCGTATTGGCGGCGCTCATCAATCATCCGGCGCTTTCCGGCATCACGCTGCTGGACACGCCGCTTCATCCGGGTCGCGGCGGCGTGATTGCCGTCATCCTGGTGGCGGCCTTCGGCGCCTGGCTGGAGAGGCGGATTCGCCGGCTGGTACCGGAAATGTTCGACCTGTTCCTGACGCCGCTCTTCACAGTGCTTATCGCCGGTACGGTAGCTTTGCTGGTGCTGCAGCCCATCGGCGGCGCCCTGTCAGACGCCATCGGCGCCGCCGCGACCTGGGCGGTGGATGCGGGCGGCGCATTGGCCGGGGCGCTGATGGCGGGATTCTGGCTGCCGATGGTCATGTCCGGCATCCATCAGGCGGTCACGCCGATTCATGTGGATCTCATTGCCCAAAGCGGCGTGACCATCCTGCTGCCCACCCTCGCCATGGCCGGTGCCGGTCAGGTGGGAGCGGCTCTGGCCGTCTATGGCCGGACGAAAAGCCAACGACTGCGGAAGATCATTGCCTCGGCGCTCCCCGCCGGCATCCTGGGCGTGGGAGAGCCTTTGATTTACGGTGTCACCTTTCCGCTGGGACGGCCCTTTCTCGGCGCCTGCATCGGTGGAGCCGCGGGCGGCGCGGTGGAAGCGGCAGCCCGGGTAGGCGCGTCGACACTGGGCATATCGGGGCTGCCGTTGGCGGCGGCGACGGACAACATCCCGATGTATCTGGCCGGGCTATTGGCATC